>JAFGNO010000017.1 GCA_016926985.1 Anaerolineae bacterium | reverse complement strand
GGCCCGGGATGAGCTTGGCATTGAGATAAACTACCTTGAGTCAACTCAGCAGACCGACTACGGCCCGAACATCACTCAGTTTATCGATCAAGATTATAACATCATCATCACTGTTGGTTTCCTGCTTGGTGAGGATACCGCCACATTTGCCGAGCAGAATCCTGATACGAATTTCGCGATCATTGACTATTCTTACGACCCGGCCTATGACAATGTGCTGGGTCTGGAATTCTCAACCGATCAGGCTGCCTTCCTGGCAGGGTATGCCGCTGCTGGCGTGACCCAGACCGGCAAGGTGGGAACATTTGGTGGCATACCCATTCCGCCGGTTACCATCTTCATGGTCGGGTTTGAGCACGGTGTCATGTACTACAACGAAGTCCATGGAACCGACGTTGAAGTTCTTGGGTGGGACTCAGAGACCGGCGAGGGTGTTTTCACCGGTAACTTTGACTCCACCGACGATGGCCGTCGTATCGGTGAAGACCTGATCGGCGAGGGTGCTGATATCATATTGCCCGTTGCTGGCCCGGTTGGTCTGGGAACAGCCGCTGCGGTTCTGGAGAACCCCGGCACGATGCTGATTGGTGTGGATGCTGACTGCTACTTGACCTTTCCGGAAGAATACCAGTCAATCATGTTTGTCAGTATCATGAAGCGCGTGGACCTAGCTGTCTACGAAGCCACGAGCCTTGCCTATAATGGTGAGTTTGAGGGAGGCACCTATTTTGGTACCCTCGCAAATGGCGGGGTCCAACTGAGCCCATTCCATGACTTTGACAGCATGGTTTCAGCCGAGTTGAAGGCTGAGTTGGATGAGATTGAGCAAGGTATTATAAATGGCGAGATCAACACCGGCTGGCTGGATTACCTGTCCACGCTGGAATAAAACAGGTTGATTTAGTTGAAAAATTGGGTGGTGCTGGATAACCGGCACCACCCAATTTGCTATCCGACAGACATCATGTAAACTACCACCTGAGCAGTTTCTGTATAAGGTTATTTCCACAAAATCCATCCCCAGTTCTATGTTAGGAGGCGAGCATGCCCCCTGTGCTTGAGTTACGTGGCATCACCAAGGCATTTCCCGGTGTTCTGGCAAATGATCATATCGATCTCACGCTTGAGGAAGGGACCGTCCATGCGCTGCTGGGTGAAAATGGCGCAGGAAAATCTACCCTCATGAACATTCTCTATGGACTGTATACACCCGATGAGGGTGAGATTTACATTCGTGACCAGCGTGTAGAGATAGATGGCCCCAACAAGGCGATTTCTCTGGGTATTGGTATGGTGCACCAGCATTTTATGCTGATCCCGGTTTTCACCGTTGCCGAAAATGTCATGCTGGGTGTGGAGTCTCTTCGTAATGGCATCTTTCTGGATCCATCCGCAGCGGCCAGCCGGATCGGCGAAATCTCACAGATGTATGGCCTGCGGGTCAACCCCAACACCTATGTCAAAGAACTGCCCGTCGGCATCCAGCAGCGCGTGGAAATAATCAAGCTGCTGTACCGGGAAGCGGATATCCTGATCCTCGATGAGCCAACTGCAGTGCTTACCCCTCAGGAAGTTGAAGAGTTTTTCAAGATCATCCGCTCACTTGTTGATCGGGGAAAATCCTTGATATTTATTACCCACAAACTCAATGAGGTGATGGAAATTGCCGACGATATCACCGTTTTGCGTGGTGGGCGAGTGGCTGGCGTCACCAAACCCTCTCAGACAACCCAGAAAGAATTGGCTTCCATGATGGTGGGGCGTGAGGTGGTTTTGCAGGTTGACAAGCAACCGGCAGAACCGGGCGATGTTGTCCTTCAGGTTGAAAATCTGGAAGCGGTAGACGACCGGGGAAACGCAGCGCTTCGCGGGGTGTCATTTGAAGTGCGCGAGGGTGAGGTGCTGGGCATTGCTGGCGTGCAGGGGAATGGTCAAACTGAGCTGGTGCAGGCGCTGACTGGCCTGCGCAATATTCTGGCTGGCAGCGTTCATATTGCAGGTGCTGACCTGACCAACGCTTCCCCACGTAAAATCCTCCAACAGGGCGTTGCACACGTCCCGGAAGATCGTCAACAGGATGGTCTGGTCTTAAGCTTCCCTGTTTCCGACAACATGGTGCTTAACACCTATTACAAACCTCCCTTTGCACGTTATGGCAGTCTGAATCAAAAACAGATCCTGGCAGCTGCAGATGAGCGAGCCAGGGAATACGATGTGAGAACACCCAGCCTTTCTATTCCTGTTTCAAATCTCTCCGGTGGAAATCAACAAAAAGTGATCGTTGCCCGTGAATTCTCCCGCCCTATCAGCCTGCTGATCGCCTCACAGCCGACACGAGGCCTGGATGTGGGTTCAATCGAATATATCCACCGTCGCATCATCGAAAAGCGTGATGAGGGCACGGCGGTGCTGCTTGTTTCATCAGAGCTTGAAGAAGTAATGAGCCTCTCCGACCGGATCGCGGTCATGTTTGAGGGTGAGATTGTGGACATCCTCTGGGCCGACGAGGTAACCAGGGAACAGGTTGGTCTGCTGATGGCCGGGGTGAAAGGGGATTGACAGTGACCGAAGACATATCCACGAAACCGCAGGTAGGCCTGGTTACTGACATCGGGCAGATTGATGACGGGACATATAACCAGTACGCCTACGAAGGGTTACTCCGCGCTGCAGATGAATTTGGGCTGGAGTCCCGTGTCATCGAAACGGCTGTGCTGGAGGAATTTGAATCGAACCTGATCCAACTGGCCAAAGAGGGCTGCAAACTGCTGGTAACCATTGGCTCCAGGAAAGGAGAGGATGTCGAGAGGCTCGCTGCTCGTTTCCCGGATACGCATTTTATTCTGGTGGACTATACGCCATATGCCCGCGCCAAAAACGTGACTGGCCTTGTTTTTGCCGAAGACCAGGCCGGGTTTATGGCCGGGGCGCTGGCCGGGCTGATGACAGCCTCAGGCGTGGTTGGTTTTGTGGGCGGGGTAGATGTGGCGCCGGTGCTCAAATATCATCACGGCTTCGAGCATGGCGTGGCACACACAAACAATCGTGCCCGGGTGGTCCATGCCTATACCGGGTCTTTCACCGATCAGGAGAAAGGCGAGGCAGCAGCCCATTCGCTCCTTGACCAGGGTATTGACACCCTCTTTGCTGCAGGTGGCCCCAGCGGGAGCGCTGCCCTCCGGACGGCTGCTGCACAGGGAGCATGGGTAGTCGGCGTTGACCAGGATGAATGGGGAACCACTTTCGAGAATGGCAGCGCGCCAGGGTCCGATCATCTGCTGACAAGCGCTGTCAAGCGTATTGACCATGCTGTTTACACAGCTATCCGCCAGGCATTGGAAGGCAAACTTACCGGGGGAACACTCACTTTCAACCTCGCCAATGATGGCGTCGAACTGGCGCCATACCATGATGCCGATAGCGCAATTTCATCAGAGATTCAGGGCAAAATCCTTGAAATTCGCAAGGCGCTGCAAACCCGCGAACTGGATACCCGCGTTGGCCCTGATGGTCAGGTGACAATGCAGGGCTTTCTTCCCCGGATTTTAAGCTGGAACTGGCAGGCGGTATTGCTGCCATTCCTGGCTATTTTCAGTGCACTGGTTATTGGTGCTATTTTTATCGCCGCCTTTGATCCGGAAGTCTGGGCTGCCTTTAGCGAGGGTTTCTTCAAAGGTCTTGGCGCATCATTCAGCTCAATTGCACAGGCTTATACGTCGCTTTTTGAAGGGGCGTTTGGCCGTCCCAGCAAAATAATCGAGGGTTTCCGGATCTATGCACAGACCCGTGATGATGTGGTGCTTCGTGCAGCTATACGCCCGCTGACTGAAAGTCTGCGCTTGTCCACACCCTACATCTTCGCCGGGCTGGCCGTAGCGCTGGGCTTCCGCTGTGGGTTGTTCAATATTGGCGCAGAAGGCCAGTACTTCGTCGGGGGCTTGCTGGCTGTCTTTGTGGGCTACAGCATCAAGGGGTTCCCCCTGATTATCCATCTTCCGCTTGCAATTATCGGTGGCATGGTCGGGGGGGCTTTGTGGTCGGCAATTGCTGGCTGGCTCAAGGCGAAAACAGGGGCGCACGAGGTGATCAACACCATCATGCTCAACTATATCGCTTTCCGGCTTGCGGACTATCTCCTGAATGTTGGCGGCCCGATGTCCCGTCCCGGCGACTTCCGCCCGGTCAGCCCGGAAATTGAGTTGTCTGCTTATCTCCCTCAGTTTTTCCCCAATGACCCCTCAATTCGTCTAAATTCAGGATTCATTCTGGCGTTGATTGCTGTAGGGGTAGTCTACTGGTTTCTATTCAAGACCACGCTGGGATTTGAAATACGGACAGTTGGTGCTAATCCCCACGCGGCCCGGACTGCCGGGATCAACGTATCTCGCAGTTTCGTGCTGGCAATGGCGTTTAGTGGTGCATTGGCCGGCCTTGCCGGCGCCCATGACATTCTGGGCGTGCTTCACTTCATGCCTAATGCCTTTTCTTCAGGATATGGGTTCGATGCCATTGCGCTGGCGCTGCTGGGCAAAAGCCACCCGGTGGGTGTCCTGTTGGCGTCACTGCTCTTTGGTTTCCTCCGGGCAGGTGCCCAGCGGATGCAGGCGCCACCCGCCTCTGTCCCCATTGACATTATTCAGATCGTCCAGGCATTGATTATCATCTTTATCGCTGCGCCCGAAGTTGTGCGGCTGATCTATCGTATTCGCGCAGCCCGTGCTGCCGACGAAGCTGTGTTCACACGCGGCTGGGGAAGCACATAAGGAGGTTGGCATGAGCACAACAGTCTGGGAGCGTATTGCAGAGCGTGGCGGTATTTCACCTCAACGTGCCCGCACCTATGGGTTCATTTATCTGGCAGTCGGTCTGCTTATTTTCCTGTTATTTGCACTCTCCACATCGCCCGGTCAGAGAACCACTTTTGCCTTTACCCCCGGCGGGCAGTCCAATGCTATCCCTATCCCTGATGTAAGCATTCCAAGTGGCTTTCTGCTGTATTTTCTGGCGTTAGTGACTTTGTTCATTGGTAGCTGGCAGTTAGCACGCGGATTCCGCCGGATTAACGTGGTTCTTGGGATAGTCGCTGCGGTTTTTGTCATTGCGTTTCTCACCTGGGCGGCCCGAGACTCGTCCCTGAATGTCACCGGATTGCTCAGTAGTTCAATCCTGCGGGCTGTGCCGATTGCGCTTGCGGCGCTTTCTGGTGTTTTATGTGAACGGGCTGCTGTGATCAATATCGCCATTGAGGGCATGATGTTAAGCGGGGCCTTTACGGCCGCACTGACCGCCAGCATTGCTGCTAATGTGTGGGAATGGGAGTCGACATTTGCGGCCCAGACCTTTGGCTTGATCTGTGCCATCCTTTTCGGCGGGCTTTTAGGCTTGCTGCTGGCTGTTCTGGCCGTCCGGTTTAAAGTGGATCAGATTATTGCTGGTACTGCTATCAATATCCTGGCTACCGGCGTAACCAGCTACCTTGCCTCGCGAATTCTCGCCCAGTTTTCTCACCTGAACAGCGCGGGAACCTATCCCCGGTTCCCCATCCCTGTGCTTTCCCGCATTCCGATTATTGGCCCAGCTCTTTTTGAGCATAACCTGCTGGTTTATATCCTGCTGCCACTGCTGGCTGGCGTCCATATCCTGCTGTTTCACACCCGGTGGGGGCTTCGGACACGGGCTGTGGGCGAACATCCCAAAGCAGCTGACACCCTGGGTGTTAATGTATTTAAGATCCGCTATGTGAACGTGACACTTGGGGGGATGGTGGCCGGACTGGCAGGAGCGTTTCTGATCCTTGGGTCGGTAGGCCGTTTTGATGAGTTGATGACCGCGGGCAAAGGCTTTATTGGGCTGGCGGCGATGATCTTTGGCAAGTGGATGCCGTTCGGCGGGTTGGGTGCGGCTATGATCTTCGGGTTTGCCGATGCCCTTCAAACCAAGCTGGCAATCCTGTCCGTTCCCATTCCATCCCAGTTTCTGCTGATGGCGCCATACCTGGTCACCATGATTGTGCTGGCCGGCGTGGTTGGGGAAGCTGTTCCACCTGCTGCCGATGGTCAGCCTTACGAAAAAGACTGATTTATGTCCTTAACAAAATAGACCGTAAGGGATCACAAGCCCCTGTCAGAGAAGAACACAGACAGGGGCTTGCGCTTTCAGCCTGGTTGTTACCGCCCCCGGTCGGACTGTTCGCGAGGGCCCAGATATGCCGGAGCCAGGATGGCAAACAACCGGCTGAGCCGTTGGTCGCGCATCCTCGCCACCAGGCGGGGATCAAGGTCTTCCAGCTCATGGGATGTTGTAATCACCGTGGGCAGTTGCGCATTATACCGGTAATTGATCAGCTGGTAGAGTTTCTCCCTGGCCCAGGAAGTTGCCGCTTCGGTTCCCAGGTCATCCAGGATCAGCAGCGAAGCCGTCTTTATCTGGTTAAATCGCTTATCGTAAGAGGTCTGGCTGTTAGGCGCATAAGTAGCCCTCAGATGATCAAGTAAATCGGGCACAGTGATGAACAACACATCCCGTCCAAGCTGGCGGTTGGCGTTGGCAATAGCTGCGGCAAGATGGGTTTTCCCGCAGCCGTAAGGCCCCATAAGCACCAGCCAGCCCTTTGGATTGGCAGCATACTCCTCAGCCAATCGATAGGCGCGGCTCAGGTTATCCTGCTGATCCTGTGGCAGGCCAGGCCGGGCCTCAAAGTGATCAAATGTCCTCCGTGTATACAGTTCCAGTTCATCCAGATCGCTGATCCCGGTGCTTCCTGCGCCATGCCGGTAATCAGGGGTAATAATCGCAATATGCTCACACACTTCCAGATCGGAAATTCGTGAGCGCAGCCTCAGGTCCAGTTCTTGCAGGTCATGATTGCTTGTGATTACCGTTGGCAGACGCGCTGTATAGCGATAGTTGACGATCTGGTAAAGCTTTTCAGTTGCCCAGGGGGTTGGGCTTTCAATGCCCAGATCGTCCAACACCAGCAGAGAAATGGTGCGCACCAGTTCAAACCGGACACTGTACGATTCGCTGTCATCATCGGTAGGTGAAAAGGCGCTGCGAAGGTGATCGAGCAGGTCCGGCACAGTGACAAACAGCACCTTTTGGCCCTCTTCAATGCGGGCATTGGCGATGGCCGCTGCCAGGTGGGTTTTACCACAGCCGTAACCGCCCATGATCACCAGCCAGCCCTCAGGAGCCTCCGCATACGCCAGCGCCCGCTCAAAGGCGCGTTGAAGGTTAGCCTGCTGTTTCTCATTCAACCCCACCCCATCCGGATTAAATGTGCTGAATGTCTTGGTGCTCAGATGTTCCAGCCCACCCAACCGCTGCAGGTAGACAATCCTCTCTGCAGTAACCTGTTCGGTACGGCATTCGCAATCAAATATCCGCCCAAAGTCGGGATGGTCTTCGGGGACATCATAGCTGATATATCCCAGTCCACCACAGATTGGGCAATCGGGCTTTCCTGCCCCGTAGTGTTTTGAGGAATAGGTGGTCATCTCAATGCTCAATCTCATTGCTGTATTTGCCGGAAATATAGCGCTGACTGTCCTCCTCAGCGCTGGTCGGCCTTCCCTTTGCTGCCCATTCCTTCAATATAGCCTGGATATAGGAAAGTCGAAGGACATTGTTTTCCACTGCCGCTTTGATAGCCTCCTCGATCCATTCGATTGGGTAGGTTTCTTCAAAGTCCCGCAGGGTATCTGCAATGTGGGGGGTCAGCGGACCAATATTCTGCTCATAAAGCCGGTAAATGTTAGGGCGATCAACCAGTACTTCCAGCGTTGTTTTGCCGGTCAGCGAGGGCATCCAGTTTCCCTTTTCGATACCCTCGACCGCAGCCCTCCCTCTGGGTGTGTTCACAAAATAGAGGAAGATGGTCTGCTGGTCGCCCTGCACCTGCACAGCCAGCAGGGTACCCCTGGCAACAGCCCGCTCCAGGCCATCGTTCAACGCATCGAGTCGTTCCTCCAGGCTCGGCCCCAGCCCACTCATGAAAGCATTGTCAGCAAGGATTTCGTCCTTGCGTAAAAAAACCACTTTCCCTTCCTTCTGATGGAGGCGCCAGAAGCAGTACAGCGTCACCTTGAGCTCCGCCAGATTGTCAATGTGAGGCAGGAGGTCGGTAAAGAACTGCCCCGGGACTTTGATCAACCGGCCCTTTTGAGGAAATCCGCTGAAACCCTTCATCCTTGTGCCCTCATATCCTGTCAAGATTCACACTGACCGTCGCCGCATTCTGAAACTGCGTGAGCTCCGGTATAAATATCAGGTGAACCATCCCGGTTGGCCCGTTCCTGTGTTTGGCAATATGGATTTCTGTCCGGTTGCCTTCAGGAGAATCCGCGTTGTAATAGGAATCCCGGTATATAAACATGACCACATCAGAGTCCTGTTCGATGCTTCCCGATTCCCTCAAATCCGAAAGCAGCGGGCGTTTGTCATTGCGTTGTTCCACGGCACGGGACAACTGGGCAGCGGCAACAACCGGCACATTCAGTTCTCGCGCAAGCTGTTTGAGCGCGCGAGAGATGAAGGAGATTTCCTGCACCCGGTTCTCCGAGCGATAGGGAGTGGTCATGAGCTGAAGATAATCCACCAGTATCAGGTCCAGCCCATATTCAAGATAGAGCCGCCTGGTCTTGGTACGGAGTTCCTGGGTGCTGAGCGCCGGGGTGTCATCCAGGTAAATGGGCAGTTCGCCTATGGCCTGTGTTGCTGCCACAAATTGGGACCAGTCCCGCTCATCCAGCTTTCCCTCGCGCAGCTTATGAGAAGGAATGTTGGTCTCCTGGCTGATAAATCGCTGGACAAGCTGCTCATTGCTCATTTCCAGGCTGAACAGTGCGACCCGCTGGTGGTTTCTGGCTGCGTTTAATACCACTGTATTCAACCAGCTGGACTTTCCCATGCCAGGACGGGCAGCGACAATAAGCAGGTCAGATTTCTGCATGCCTCCAAGCAGGCGGTCCAGGTCGATGAAGCCCGTAGGCACTCCCATCACATCTTCCTGCTGCCGGGCCAGCAAGCTTACATGGTCAAAATAGTCGCTGGTAACCCTCTTGATTGGGACCAGATCACGGGTCAGGCGCCTTTCGGTAACGTCAAAAACTGCCGTTTCCGCCTTCCCGACAACCTCATCAATATCGGTTTCTTCTGAATGGGCAACCCGCGCAATTTGCTGGGCAGCATCAAGCAGACGGCGCCGGATGGCCATCCGTTCCACGATCCGACCATACCCCTCTGCATTCAGGGCGGAGGGTGTTTTATTCACCAGACTCAGGATATAGGCTGTCCCGCCGGCTTCCATACTCTGCCCTCGTTGTTCAAGCTCATTTACAACGGTGAGGTAGTCAATCGGGTCTCGCCGTTCGTTGAGGGTGAGGATGGCATTCCAGATCCACTGGTGTCGGACGATGAAGAAGTCGGTGGATTCCAGAAATGAAAGCACGTCATAGAGCGCTTCGGGATTAAGCAAAATAGAGCCAAGGACTGCCTCTTCGGCCTCAATGCTGTGCGGCGCGAGCTGGTCTGTTCGAAATTCTGGTGATTGTTGTGACATGCTTCTTTAACCATTGAGGTGAAAAGATACAGCCGGGCAGATATCCCGGTTGCAGAAATTGACAGATATATTGTAGCAATCTATGAATTGGTTGGATAGCTGGACGGTTAATATCCCTGGTTATTCGGGATCCTCAAGATCGTCCATATCCAGCGTATCAAGGAAGTCTTCAAATAGACTCAGATCAGCCGGGCGGACTTCCTCGGCATCATCTGGTTCCAGCTCCGGTGCTCCTGGCTTGCCCCTGCCAGGTGAGGTTGTCTCGGTCGATGACTCTTCTTCTGGCCTGATCGCAGCCCGGTCCATAACCTTTTCTTCCACAAAAATGGGGACTTTCAACCGAACTGCCAGTGCAATCGCATCGCTGGGGCGCGAGTCGATTTTGATTTCCCCATCCGGCGTGTTGATGGTGATTTCAGCGAAAAACACTTCCTGCCTCAGATCGGTAACCACCACACGATCGACCTTGCCGCCCAATTGGACAATAACCGATTTCAGAAGATCGTGCGTCAAAGGGCGGGTGACAGTGATGTCCTGTAATTCAACACGTATAGCTTCTGCCTCAAAAGCGCCAATCCAGATAGGCAAATAACGGTCATCGGCGATCTCTTTCAGGATGACAATGCGCTCCTGAGACATAAGGCTTACGCGAATACTGTCAATTTCAACCCTGACCATGTTAACCCCCGCTGCCATGCTGGCAGCTTGCTGAAGTTCGCGGCAGTTTCCAACCAGATGGATAAGCAAGCATTTTAGGATTATACCACAAGGATATTGGAGAACGATAAAGCCCTGACTGGAGACACTGCTCAATTTAGCCGCCGATCCGGGCGAGCGATGTCTTCTGACATTACACTCTGACAGGCCCCTAAAACGCCGAAACTGCCAATATGTCAGTCGAACCTGACGATTAGCAGGCGCAAATGTAATGAAAACATTACGGATGCTTGATATGTGAATCAAAGCTGTGATAAAATAACAAGGCTTGCTTGCTGGCGAGCAATTTTGTCGTATTGGGTGGTTTAATGCATGATATGATTGATAGGGCGCAGTCCATGACTAACGCCTATGGCGACCCCGGCGGGGATGTTCTCCAGGATCTTCTGATGCGTTTTGAACTTCAGGGGTACGTTACCTATGAAGATATTGTTGAGGTCCTTGCCGAAGAACTGGATGAATCCTCTGTGGAGAATATCCTTGAGGAACTGGAAGATCTCGGCATCGAAATCCGTCATACGGAGGACGATGAGGAGAGGCTGCTTGAGCTCAACCTGGTCCGGGATGAAAGCGACGAGGATACCGAAGGCGAGGAAGCCCTGGCGGATATCAGTGCCGTCTCGGCAGACGATCCTGTGGGATTGTATTTTCGCCAGATGGCCCAGGAACCATTGCTGACAGCAGAGGAAGAGGTTGAACTCGCCCGGCGCATTGAACGGGGAAATGCCGCACGCGAACAACTGGAATGCACTGAAGATCTCTCAATTTCAGAGCGCGCCGAGTTAATCCTGCAGATTGAGCAGGCCCAGGAAGCGCGAGAACACCTTGGCCGGGCAAATACCCGCCTGGTAGTCAGCATCGCCAAACGCTATATGGGACAGGGATTGCCTTTCCCGGACCTGATCCAGGAAGGCAATGTTGGCCTGATGCGTGCCGTGGATAAGTATGACTATGCGCGGGGGAACCGCTTCAGCACCTATGCTACCTGGTGGATCCGGCAGGCGATCACCCGTGCGCTTGCCCAGAAGACGCGCACCATCCGCATCCCCCTTCACATGACCGAACGCATCCGGCAGATGTATCGTACCGCTCAGGTGTTGGAGCAGTCGCTGGGCAGGCGTCCGACCCCGGAGGAAATTGCCGAAGAGATGGATCTGCCGGCGGACAGCGTTCGCGGCATGATGGATGCCAGCCAGCACGCGATTGCACTGGAACGCCCGGTCGGGGAAGATGGCGACAGCGAGTTTGGTGATTTTATCGAGGACCAGGAAACACCCGAACCACCAGAGGCGGCGGCCCATCACCTGCTCCAGGAAACCATCGAGGAAGTCCTTGCTGAGCTGACGCCTCGCCAGGCGCATATTTTAAGGCTCCGGTTTGGTCTTGGCGGGGGCGAGCAGCATACCCTTGAGGAAATTGCGAACAAATTCGGGTTATCGCGTGAGCGGATCCGCCAGCTCGAAAAAGAGGCCCTCCGCCGTCTGCGCCATCCACGGCTGGCCCATAACCTGCGCGATTATCTTTCTTAAGCGGTAGCTAACTGCTTACTGGCAGGGCGAAGGCGAACGTTGAGCCTTCGCCTTTTTTACTTTGTACGGTTAATTTCCCGCCCTGCATTTCCACCAGGTTTTTGGTGATAGTCAGGCCCAATCCAGTTCCGGGTTGGTCCAGCACGTGTTGGTCCCGGGCACGCCAGAACTTGTTAAACAGGTGGGCGATATCTTCTTCTGTCATGCCAATCCCGGTATCTGTGACCTCACACCAGACATACCCGCCCGCGCAGCTGGCGCTGACAGTGATAATCCCCCCATTCGGTGTGTATTTGTAGGCATTGCTGAGCAGGTTTGTGATGATCTGGATTACCCGCTGAGGGTCGGCCTGGATGGTGGGCAGATCCTCTGGTACAGTCATGTTAAGCGTGTGTTCGCGGGCTTCGATCTCCTGCCTGAGGGTTTGAACCACCTGATCAATTGACTCTGCCAGGTTAATATCATCTTCAATCTCAATTTTTAGCCGACCGCTTTCGATGCGTGAAATATCGCTCAGGTCGCTGACCTGGTGGCTCATTCGGATGACATTATTCTGGATAATTTCAATAAAACTCTGCTGCTGTTCAGTAAGCTCTCCCACCAGTCCAAGCATTTCAGCATAGCCCTTGATTGAGGTCATCGGTATCCGCAATTCGTGGGTCATCACCGACACAAATTCGCTCTTAGCCTCGTTGGCCTGTTTAACCACTTGATACAGGCGAGCATTCTCTATCGCGATGGCCGCGTGATCAGCCAGCCGCAGCACCATATCCTGGGCTTCAAAGCTGAATGGCTCATGGTCCTCCCTGTCCAGCGTGATCACACCGATCACCCGGCCTTCGCGTTGGATCGGCACCGCAAGGTGCCCGGCATCGGCATTGACCGACTCGATGGAAAGCAGGGACGTCGCATCTGCAGGGGTATTGCCGATCTGGGCGACAACCTGGGTGTTTCCTTCATCCAGATTGATGAGGGCAATAGCGCCATTATCTGCCCCGGTCACCTGAGTGGCCCATTCCAGCGTGATTGACATGGTCTTCCCAAAATCCAGCGTCTCATTAAGCTGTTGGTCGATCTCCTGGAGCATGGACAGCTCCTCAACCCGCCGGGCAAGTGACTCGTCGGTCATCGTAAACAGGCGTGCATTTTCAATCGCCATTGCAGCCTGCGTTGCAAAAGTCATCAGTATATCCAGGTCATCCTTGTCAAAGACACCGGCGCGCACGCGGTTATCAACATAGATTACCCCAATGATGTCCCCACGTATTCGCAGCGGCACGCACTGGATAGAGCGCAGCCCATGGGTAATGACGCTTGCCTGGTCTGCAAAGCGGGGATCGTCGCTGGCATTGGTGGTGACCACCGCCTGCCCTTCTTCCATCACCATGGAGATAACACTGTGGCTGATCGAGAACTCATCATCATCTAGCTGCTGTTTATCCAGATTGCGAGCCACTTTGACTGCCAGGTTGGCTTCATGATTGACCAGCATCAGGAAGCCGCGTTCTGCACCGGTTAACTCAATGATCGCATCCATCACCTGGTTGAGCACTGTTTCCAGGTCCAGGGACGATCCGAGCGCCCGGCTGACTTCATAAAGAGCCGCCAGCCTGACGTGATGGTCGCCAGCGAGCCAGTCCTCCGATATTTGCTCAAGCAGCCGTCCCAGATCATCGAGACGCTCAGCCCAGTAGGGCGAATCTATGCTGCCGGACTTGAACTGGCTGTGTAGAAGAGAAACCATTTGTCGCGCATTGGCCAGTTTGGCGGTTGTCGCTTTTCTTTCCGATAATGAGGTTGATGGCATCTGTCCAACCCTTCATTTATTGGCATAACCACTCGGACTGATTTGCATGATGCTTTCATTCAGCAGAGGGTTGTAACTGGTATCATATGTATTTTACGGATATTTACATTCCGGGCTACCCGGACAAAAAAACGACATCATATCGATGCCGTTTCTCATGATTTCTCCTCCGGGCGATCAGGCCGGCTGGAGCAAAGTTGTATATACCTCAAACTCGGGGGGCGTTTCCAGATGTTTCTTCACAGCGCACTGCGCTGCCGAACGGATGATCGCTTCTCTGTATTTCTCCGGGAACCCGACCGGGAGTTGGATATCAAGCTCCACACGCTCAATCATGTGGGTCAGCGGGCTGGAGTGCATGCGCTGGATGATGCGCAGGCCCTCAGTTGGCAGGCCACGCTGTTTACAAAAGCCAAGCACATAAATCCCTGCGCATGTGCCAATTGATGCTAAAAACAAGGCAAAAGGTGCCGGCGCACTGCCGTCCTGGTTGGTTTCAATGACCATATCACCAATCACTGCGTCAACCCGCGCTTCTCCCGGAAAAACGATTTCCATTTCCATTCTCATTCTCTCCATTTTCAAAAGTGTGTAGTCCCTTAGATGCAAATTGGTCTCCAGTGGTTTCAGGGTTGCGATCGGCACTTTTTATGCTATAATCCCGCCAGCTTAATAAGCACAGGCTAAGATGGAGACGGGTTCGCGACACAGTGCGCCGCCAGAGAGACCGGGCCAAAGGCTGAAAGCCTGGTTCGAAAGCCGCTCGCGAACGTTCCCTCCGGAGCCGATGGGTGAACAGGGGTTTCCTCAGTAGTCCGTTCCGGGTGACCCGCCGTTATTCGGGCAGCCAATCGCAGTTTTGCCGTTGGCAGAATGAGTGGGCTGGCATACTGCCGGTCAAACAGGGTGGTACCACGGGAGAGTCTGGCTCTCGTCCCTCATTGGGATGGGGGCTTTTTTGTTGAAAGAGTCGTCTGATTCGGGGGGAATTATGCTTCAGCAGCTAGAAGAGATACGCCAGCAAACAATTGTCGCGCTGGAGAATGTTCTGGACCTTGAAACGTTGCAAGCGCTTCACAGCCAATCTGTGGGAAAGAAAGGCCAGATCACCCAGGTCTTACGCATGATCGGTCAGCTCCTGCCAGACGAGCGTCCCCGTGTAGGGCAGCGCGCCAACGAAATCCGGCAGGAACTGGAGATAGCTTTTTCCGAGCGCGAGTCGATCATCAAGTCTTATGAGCTTGCTAGGAGTTTGGAAGAGGGGGCCATTGATGTGACGCTGCCGGGGCGCTCAATCGCCACTGGAAAGCTGCACCCGGCAACCCAGACTCTGCGCCGGATTTACAAAATCTGGGCCGAGATGGGCTTTCAGGTCTATCGCAGCCCGGACGTGGTTGATGACGAGACCAATTTCACCCTGCTGAACATGCCTGCTCATCACCCGGCACGTGATATGTGGGACACCTTCTATACCACACAGGAAGGGATTCTCCTGCGTACCCATACCTCACCGGGACAGATCTATGCTATGCAAGAATATGCCCCGGAGCCGGTGCGAATTATCCTGCCTGGCATGGTCTATCGCTATGAACAGGTTACCGCTCGCAGTGAGCTTCAATTCTATCAGGTTGAGGGACTTGCCGTTGGTCGCGGCATCCGCATGACTGATCTCAAAGGCACCATGACGGCCTTTGCCCGGCGCTATTTTGGTGAGGAACGCAAAATGCGCTTTCGCTGCTCTCACTTCCCTTTCACCGAGCCAAGCGTTGAGATTGACATCGAGTGCATCCTGTGTGACGGGGAGGGTTGCAATGTCTGCAAATATACCGGCTGGCTGGAAATTGCCGGGGCGGGCATGGTACACCCGGTTGTCCTGCGGAACGGGGGCTATGACCCCACGGTGTTCTCCGGCTTTGCTTTTGGGATGGGCCCGGAACGCAGCACCATGCTCAGGCATGGCATTGAGGATATCCGCTATTTCTGGGGCAACGACCTCCGTTTCCTTGAGCAGTTCTAGAATGACCATCTGGGGAGAATAAAAAATGCGAGTACCACTTTCCTGGCTGAAAGACTACATAGATATCACAATTCCCGTTGAGGAACTGGCGCATCGCCTGACCCTGGCTGGTCTTGAAGTGGCAGCGATTGAATACCTGGGTATTCCTGCCGGCAGCGTAAAGGGCCTTGGGCATGATGCCCATCTGGCTGTGCCCCTCTCGACCGATCATCTGGTCTGGGATCGGGAAAAGCTGGTGATCGGCCATATATTGGAGGTCAAACCCCATCCTGATGCCGACAAACTGGTGCTGGCGATGGTGGATTCCGGGCTTGACGGGGTTGAAACAGCCGTTACGGGCGCGCCAAACCTGTTCCCATATGTTAATTCAGGTCCACTGCCCGAGCCACTGGTTGTTGCCTATGCGCGTGAGGGCGCTGAACTGGTCGATCCCTACTCGGACCAGCCCGGTGCGCGGATGATTCTCAAGCCCCGCAAACTACGCGGTATTGAGAACCGCACAATGGTCTGTTCAGAAAAGGAACTTGGCCTGTCCGAAGAGCACACCGGCATCATGGTCCTGGACAGCGACGCCGCACCGGGCACACCGCTTCAGGACGTGCTGGGAGATGTCATTCTGGATATCGATCTGACTCCCAATCTCGCCCGCTGTTTCTCCCTGCTGGGCGTCGCTCGAGAGGTGGCTGCCCTGACCGGTCAGCGGGTCAAATATCCTGAGCTGGTTATGCCTGCGGGAGACGAGCATATTGAGGAGCAGGTGGATATCGATATACGCGACCGGTCGCTCAACCCAAGGTTTATGCTGGCCCTGATCAGGGGTGTGACCATCCGGCCTTCCCCCCTCTGGATGCAGCGTCGCTTGAGGCTGACCGGGATGCGTCCGATCAATAACATTGTCGATATCACCAATTACGTGATGCTCGAAACCGGGCAGCCGCTCCATGCTTTTGATTACGACACCCTTGTCCGGCGTGCTGGCGACAATATGCCTACTATTATCACCCGGACGGCTGAGCTCGGTGAAATGCTTACCACCCTGGATGGTATCCCGCGCGAGCTTGACCCGTTCACCGAACTGGTCGCTGATACAGCCGGCGCACTCAGCATTGCCGGGGTCATGGGCGGGGCCGAATCGGAAATCGACCCAACCAGCACCACGACTGTCCTGCTTGAATCGGCAAGCTGGAATTTTATCAACATCCGTCAGACCCTTCAGGCGCAGCGCGAGCGAGGCAATGAGATCAATTCTGAGGCAGGGACACGCTTCAGCCGGGGTGTGCACCCGGCTCAGGCGCATGTCGCCCTGCTTCGTGCTGTTGAATTGATGGAAAACATTGCCGGAGGGCGAGCTGCATCCAGCATTAAGGATGCTTATCCTCTTCCTGCCCGGCCCGTTACCGTTGATCTTCCCATGAGTGAAGTGGAACGGATTCTGGGCATCCCGCTGGGGCGGGATGAGGTTGCCGGTATTCTCTCCAGCCTTGAATTCGCCGTCGAACCGGTGGATGACTATACGCTGCGGGTAACATCTCCTGATCACCGGCTGGACATTGGGTTTGTCAACGACCCCATTCATGAGAATATTGCAGATGTGATCGCCCAGGCAGATCTCATCGAGGAAATTGCTCGCATTTATGGGTACGACCGGATTCCGGACACCCTGATCGAGGATGTCCTGCCTCCCCAGCGAGAAAATTCGGGGCTGGAACGGGAGGAAGCCGTCCGCGACCTGCTGGTAAACGCCGGTCTTCAGGAGATTATCACCTATCGCCTGACAACGCCGGAACATGAAGCGCTTCTGACGCCGCACGGGGCCCGGTCAGATTGGCCCGATTTGCCCTATATTACCCTTGCCAATCCCATCAGCCAGGATAAGGTAGCCATGCGCCATACCATTCTGGCAGGGATGCTTACCACCCTTGCGAAGAATACCCGCTACTGCGAGCGTCAGGCCCTGTTTGAGGTTGGGAAAGTCTATCTGCCAACAAAGAACAACCGCCTTCCCGATGAGCCGCGCCACCTGGCCATTGCCATGACCGGAATCCGGATTCCCCCGGACTGGCAGGACCCAGATAAAAAGCCTGTGCAGATGGATTTCTTTGATTTGAAGGGAATCATTGAAATGCTGGTCGCCCGGCTTCATCTCCCGGAGCCGCGTTTCGAGGTGGCTGAGCATAATACCTTCTTTCCTGGTCGAACTGCCTCACTGCTGATTGCTGGTGAACTGGTGGGGACGCTGGGTGAACTGCATCCACTGGTTCGCGAGCGGTTTGAACTGCCGGATCAGCCGGTCATGATCGCCGAGTTCAACCTGGATAAACTGCTGAAGGGCATGCCTGAAGCCCACCATGTCCGGGCGGTATCAAGCTACCCGGCAGCCTACCAGGATATTGCAGTTGTCGTGGAGGAGCAGGTCCCCGCTGCCGAGGTTGAAGGTGTCATTCAGAAGGCCGGCGGCGCGCTGCTGCGCGGTGTGGATCTGTTCGATGTTTATCGCGGGGAGCAGATTGGCGCAAACCGGAAGAGCCTGGCCTATTCCCTGATCTTCCAGGCGGATGATCGCACACTCCGCGACCAGGATGCCAATAAGCTACGAGAAAAAATAGTCAAAGCCCTCCGTAAAGAACTGAACGCCGAGCTTCGTTCCTGAGCCTTTACTCAGGCACAATAGACCAGGGCCAGCCACTTCTTCTAATGACTATGGCTGGCCCTTCGCTTTACCGAAAAAGCGCCAATTTGCTGGCAATGCTATACTGGCAAACAGGTGAAGTTACGCCGGGAAAGCATCTATGAACAGAGAGACCATTCTCGTTGTTGATGACAGTGATGAACTCCGCGATTCGGTTGTCAATTATATGCTGGAGCCAAATGGCTATCGCTGCATCGAGGCCCATAATGGCTTTGAGGCTTTCGATTTAATCCTCTCCCAGGCGCCGGAGCTTGTGCTCACCGATCTGCAAATGCCAGGGCTCAGTGGATTGGGACTGCTTTATAAGATGCGCGAAAATGGCATCCAGGTTCCGGTTGTCCTGATGACATTTCATGGGTCTGAAGAGCTGGCTATTGAGGTCTTCCGGCTCGGCGTCCGTGATTATGTGATCAAGCCTTTTGAGGATCAGGAATTGCTGGAGGCCGTTGAGCGGGCATTGAGTGAGGCGCGCCTGCGCCGCGAGCGCGATAAATTGATGGAGGAACTGGTTGTTGCCAATCGCAACCTGTCCTACCGGGTTGCTGAGCTTGAGGCGCTCTTTGAGGTGGGCAAAACGCTTACCCTTCTCCCATCATTGAGCGACATGATTGAGCAGATTATTGAAACTTCGTCCCTGTTGCTCAGGGCACGGCGCACAATTGCTTATTTGCTGGAAACGCCTGGCAACACACTCGTTGAGCAGGCCATTAAAGAAGAACGCGGCCCGGTGGTCTTCACCGGGCGCGCTATGCGAGATTCCCTGGTCGAAGCAACCATCCGAACCGGTCAGCCGGGTGCCAGCGCGGAACCCTTCACGGACCCCGCTACAGGCCGCGCAACCATGCAGTTATCTGCGCCGATTTTCATCGACCGACGCCCGGTTGGCGCGCTGAGTGTTGATATTTCTCCCGCGGAGGAATCCGATCGGCTCTTAAACCTGCTGGCTCACCTTGCTGACTATGCTGCCCTGGGCCTGGCGATTAACCGGCTGCGCAATTAGCGCAATCTAGCTTCTCCTCACTCGTTCTCCTCAAGCCAGCGGGTGCAGGCCATTGCAGCTTCTGTTCCCTGCCCTACGGATGTGGCCACCTGCCGCCATACCGGGTCCTGGATTTCTCCCGCAGCAAATACGCCCGGCACGCTGGTCATCCGGTTTGCATCGGCGATCACGTAGCCGTGGTCATCCATTTGTAGCTGTCCCTTAAACAGGTGTGAATTCGGGTCATGACCGATGAAGATAAAGGCCCCATCGGTTGCAATCTGGCCTTTTTCGCCCGTTTTAACAGCTGTTGTTTTGACTCCAGTGACAAGCTGTTCTCCCACAATTTCATCGACCACCGTGTTCCAGACAAGAGAAATCTTCTCATTTCTGAAGGCGCGGTCCTGCAGGATCGGTTTAGCCCGCAGCTCGTCCCGCCGATGGATGATTTTGACTGAGTCAGCAAACTTTGTCAGGAAAATACCCTCTTCTATGGCACTGTCGCCACCACCGATGACCACAACATCCTTGCCTCTGAAAAAGAAGCCATCACAGGTAGCGCAGTAACTCACGCCCCTGCCGATGTAGGCCTCCTCACCGGGTACGCCCAGCCTGCGGGCGGATGCTCCCAAAGCAAGTATCACGGAATGTGCCTGGTAGGTGTTGCTGCCCGTTTTTATGGTGAAGGGGACCCCTTGCGTGAAGTCCACTTCGCTGACCATGGCATATTCGAGCCGGGCACCAAAGCGTTCAGCCTGTTCTTTAAATCGTTCTACCAGTTCCGGCCCAGTCAGACCCTCCGGGAAACCGGGATAATTCTCCACTTCACTGGTAATCGACACCTGTCCGCCAATCTGGTCGCCAGCGATCACCAGTGGATTAAGATTGGCACGAGCTGTATAGAGGGCGGCTGTCAAGCCTGCCGGGCCGGAACCAATGATAATGACATTTTCTTCCTGCATTTTTCACAAATCTCCAGCGGGATAGTCTCAAATTATTATTCAGATGCTGCTCACCCTGTCATGGTTGCATTTACTACTTACTGCCAGTATGATTTTCATCGGTATCCGGATCGCTTCAGTGCCTATCAAGCGTTCTATCTGGATTGGACGAGGGTTGCAGGCTTCACATTTTATACCAGATAGGGTTTGTACGGTAATTGTCAGGCGATGGCCATTTTGAGTTTCCTTGATCATTGTGACATTCAGCACTACCATAACCGGAATATGGACTCTACAATGGGTTCATTGTTTGCAACTGGGATTTGCCTCATTGGGCCAGTTTTGCGCGCAAAAGAGTCTTCCAGACGCAAGAATTTAGGGTTTTAACTGGCAGCTTTGCAATCAATAGCCTCTCGCTGTTTGACTGTCTCCTGCCAGGAAGCCCGTCTCTCCGCCAGTTCTGCATGAAAGGATGATATATGAGTGATCGAAGCAGTGGCAATGCTGAAAGCGATAAGCGTTACCAACTCATCGATCGGTCGATGAAGCGGTTTGACTACCAGAAGGACGCCCTTTTGGAGGTCCTGAATACCACGCAGGAAGCTTTCGGCTACCTCTCCGAAGAGCTTTTGGGTTATGTTTCAGATCAGTTGAATGTCCCACTGAGCCAGGTTTATGGCGTGGCAACCTTTTACCATATGTTCACTTTCGATCCGCTGGGCGATCATAACTGTATTATCTGCACCGGCACAGCCTGCCATGTCAAGGGTTCCAACCTGATTGTGAACGCACTGAGTGAGGCTTTCAATATTGATGAAGGTCAGACCACGCCGGATGGCGTGTTTAGCTTGAAAACAGCGCGCTGTCTTGGCAGCTGTGGGCTGGCGCCCGTGGTGGTAATTGATGGTGATGTAACGGGCAAACAGACTCCTGAAACCACCTTACAGCGTGTGCGGGAGATTATTGCCCTGTCCGCTGAAACCACTCAAGCAGAACATACCCGGTCAGAAGTGGAGGCATGATGGACTTTTCAAAGCTTCAAGAACTAGCCCAGAAAGAACGTGAACGCCAGGAGCAGTATAAACACCGGATATTTTGCTGCACCAGCACCGCCTGTCTTTCAGCAGGCGCAGGGGCCACTCATTCCATGCTGGAGCAGTCGGTTGCCGCCTGTGAATGCCATGAGCATGAAGTTGAGGTCGTGGCAACCGGCTGCATGGGATTGTGCAGCCGGGGCCCGCTTGTACGTGTGGAAACCAAGGATGAACCGGACGTGGTCTACCAGCGTGTCTCGCCGGAGGTTGCGCTGAAGATTGTAGCGGAACATCTTCCCATCCCGCCGGATGACAAAGACGATACCGCTGACGAGGAAGGCGACATACTCCCTCACGATTTTCCGCACTTCCGGGCGAGCCTGCGCAAGGCACAGGAACAAAAAGGCCTGGAACAGTATGTACTGTCACTGGATCATCCCTTCTTCACCAAACAGGTGAAAGTTGTGCTGTCGGAGATCGGTCACGTTGATCCGCAAAGCCTTGAGGATTATCTGGCACATGGTGGCTATCAGGCACTCGCGCATGTGCTGGCAAACATGACACCTGAAGATGTCTGCCAAACCATCCTTAAAAGCGGGCTGCGGGGGCGCGGAGGCGCGGGGTTTCCTACCGGGATGAAGTGGAATTTCGGGCGTCTTGCCGTTGGCGACACCAAATATATGATTGTCAATGGCGACGAGGGCGACCCCGGCGCTTATATGGATCGCACGGTCATGGAAGATGACCCCCATCGTGTGCTGGAAGGGATGATCATCGCTGCCTATGCCATTGGCGCATCCTATGGCTACCTTTATGTGCGGGGCGAATACCCGATTGCCATCCAGCGTTTACAGCGAGCTATCCGGCTGGCGCGCCGGCGAGGTATACTTGGCAGTTCTGTGCTGGGGACAAATTTCTCCTTTGATGCCGATGTGAGAATTGGCGCCGGCGCCTTTGTCTGCGGTGAGGAAACGGCTTTGATCAATTCGGTGGAGGGCAAACGTGGAATGCCGCGCATGCGTCCGCCCTATCCGACTACGTCTGGGCTCTGGAATGCCCCAACGGTGATCAACAATGTGGAAACGGTCGCCAGCGTTCCCCCGATTATCAACCATGGCCCGGAGTGGTATGCAGCAATCGGTACCGAAAAGAGCAAGGGCACCAAGGTGTTTGCCCTGGCAGGGCAACTCCGCAATACCGGTCTGATTGAAGTGCCAATGGGCATCACCCTTCGAGAGATCGTCTACGATATTGGCGAGGGCGTATCAGAAGGGCACACCTTCAAAGCCGCTCAGACTGGCGGTCCCAGCGGCGGCTGCATTTCCGCTGATTACCTGGACACGCCGGTGGACTACGAGAATCTGAAGAAACTTGGCTCGATCATGGGCTCCGGCGGTTTGGTGATCATTGACGACACGACCAGCATGCCAGAGTTCGCTCGCTTCTTTATGGATTTCTGTGTGGACGAGAGCTGCGGGAAATGTGTCCCTTGCCGTGTCGGCACGGTTCAGATCAGGGCTTTGCTGGATAAACTGATCGCCGGGCAGGGAGAGCTTGATGACCTTGATAAATTGGAAAAGCTCTGCAAATTCGTCTCGGCTGCCAGCCTTTGCGGGCTAGGGCAGTCAGCGCCTAACCCGGTACTGAGTACCCTGACCTATTTCAGGCACGAATACGAAGCCTTGATCCAGAACAAGACCAATCAGGAAGCGGCGGCTGATTAGCCGTCCCCCTCATGACCGAACGTGGAGAGAACGATGATTGAACTGACAATCGATGGAAAAACCATTCAGGCAGAAGCCGGAATAAATGTTCTGGAAGCAGCCCTGGCAAATGACATACATATTCCTCACTTGTGCTATCACCCGGAGTTGAGTGTGTCGGGTGGGTGCCGTCTGTGTCTTGTGGAGATTGAGGGGAGGGCTTTTCCTGTGCCAAGCTGCGGCTTGGCCTGTGAGGAGGGCCTGATCGTCCGGACGCAGTCTGAGCAGCTCACTGCAATGCGTAAGGAGATTATAGATCTCTTTGTGTCCGACCACCCTTTGAACTGCGTTACCTGCGAAAAAGCCGGTTCCTGTCTGCTTCAGAAATACGCCTATGAGTACGGTGTTACTGAAACAAGTTACATACCTGCCATATCACGCGATCTCTACCAGGATGACAACCCGTTTTTTATCCGCGATCACCAGTACTGCATCCTGTGCGGTCGCTGCATCCGGGTTTGCGACGAGATTGTGGGTGTCCATGCCATTGACTTCACCGGGCGTGGGTTTGAGTGCCATATTGCTACCCCATTTGATTGCGACATGCTTGATTCATCCTGTGTTTTCTGCGGAAGCTGCGTGCAGGTCTGCCCTACTGCGGCACTCATGCCCGTATCACGTCAGGGCAAGGGGCGCGAATGGGAGATGGAGCGAATCAAGACCATCTGTGGCTATTGTGGCGTGGGCTGCCAGATCGAATATGCGGTCAAAGATGGGGAGATTATCTATGCTCAAGGAACGTCTGATGGCCCGGTTAACGGCGAGTTTCTCTGCACCAAAGGGCGTTATGGCTGGGATTTCGCTGCCAGCCCGGAGCGACTGACCGTACCACTTATCCGCCGGGACCTGGCTTATGACCTGGGCCTGACCGATGAGCCATGGGAATTGCCAGAAACCTCCCCGCTGGACCTTCCCGCCTCTTGCCTCGATGAACACTTCCTGCCGATTGATTGGGACACGGCGCTGGATGTCGTTGCCGGAAAGCTGGCGGATGTCGTCAAAGACCACGGCCCGGATGCCGTCATGGGGTTGTCATCAGCCCGCTGCACCAATGAGGAGAATTACCTGTTCCAGAAGTTCATCCGGGCCGGGATCGGGACAAATAACCTGGATCACTGCGCCAGACTTTGCCATAGCTCAACAGTCGCCGGTCTCATGCAGGCCTTCGGAAGCGGCGCAATGACCAACTCAATCCATGAAATCCGTGATGCAGACTGCATCTTTATCACCGGATCAAACACCTCTGAAACACACCCTGTGATCAGTTATGAGGTTGTCCGCGCGGTAAAACGAGGCGCCAGCCTGATCGTTATCGATCCACGGCGTATCCCAATAACCCAGCATGCGACCCTTCACCTGCAGGTCAAGCCCGGGGCCGATATCTATGTCTTCCTTGCGATCATGCATACCATCATCCGCGAGGGGTGGGGCAATGATGACTTCGTGAGTGAGCGAACAGAGGGATATGACGAATTTGCGGCTGTTCTTGAAGAATACACCCCTGAATATGCTGCGCTGATGTCCGGGGTTCCAGTTGAGCAGATTGTCGAGGCTGCCCGGGTCTATGCCCTGGGAGAACGAGCCTTTGGTCAGTCGGTCTACCTGGATGAGCGCGGGCGCAGCAGCATTCTCTATGCAATGGGCATTACCCAGCGCAGCATGGGCACCGACCTGGTAAAGACGCTGGCTAATCTGTCCATGCTCTGCGGGCAGGTTGGCAAACCCTCTGCCGGGATCAACCCCCTGCGCGGGCAGGTCAATGTGCAGGGTGCCTGCGATGTTGGCTGCCTTGT
>JAFGNO010000152.1 GCA_016926985.1 Anaerolineae bacterium | reverse complement strand
TTCATAAGTTTGTTTGGGTTGGATCAGTGGTAGCGAGGGTTAATTTAACAAAACGCCGGGCAAAACAGGGCCGTGCTGCACAGGCAGCACGGCCTTTTACGCTTCAAATAATGATCCGGCTCATTTTACCCTTTGACAGCGCCCTGGGTCAATCCGCCGACAATCAGGTCCTGCAGAGCCAGGTAGATGATCATGATCGGGATCGCGCCGAGCAGCGCGCCCGCTGCAAATGGCCCCCACTTCTGGGAGAACATCCCCGATGTGTAGATTTGCAGGCCCACCATCAGCGTGTATTTCTCGGTGCTCTTGAGCAGGATGCGCGCCAGGACAAAGTCCCCATACGTGCCGATGAAGGACAGGATGCCGATGACCACCAGGATCGGGCGCATCAGCGGAAACAGCAGCCGCCAGAAGATCTGCCAGTGAGAGGCCCCATCGACCATTGCCGACTCGTCAATATCGCGCGGTATGGTGTCAAAGAAACCCTTCATCAGCCAGATATTGATGCTCATTGCGCCGCCCAGGTAAACCAGGATCAGCCCTTCGTGGGTGTTCAGCCCAAACCAGCTTGTGCCATCTGGATGGAGGGGGAGCACATCGCCGATCTGCGAGACCATCAGGAAGATCGCCACAATCGACAGCAAACCGGGAAATACCTGCAGCAGCAGGATTGCCTTCATCAGGAACTGCCGCCCGTAAAAGCGAAAGCGCGAGAAGGCATAGGCCGCAAACATGCAGATTGTGACAACCAGGATCGTTGAGATTGAGGATATCTTGACCGAGTTCCACAGCCATACCGGGAACGGGAAAACCTCGCTCTCAAACAGGAACCTGTAATTATCCAGGCCGGCATTCGCCGGGATAAGCGTCTGGGTTGCGAGTGTGCTCAGCGGGTTGAATGACGCCGAGATGATCCAGATGATCGGGAAGACGGAGAAGAGGATCAGTACGACCGCCAGTATCCAGCGCAGCGCCATCCCGACGCTTTTCTGCAGGCTGCGTGATTCGCGGTAGCGGGTGACAAAGTTTTTCCGGTCGGGGGGTGTTGTTACGCTAGACATTTTCGCTTACCTCCTCCCACATATTGGTGTAGCGGAACTGGAACAGGGTCAGCACCGCCACAATCACAAAGATGACCAGCGTGATCGCCGCAGCAAACCCGAAGTTCTGCCCGCGCCCACCCTCAAAGGCCATGTTGTACACAAAGCTGATCAGGATGTCGGTGTGCCCGGCGCGGATTGAGGCGCCCGCAATGGGTGGGCCGCCGCCAATGAACAGGTAGATCAGGTTGAAGTTGTTGAAGTTGAAGGTGTAAGACGCGATCAGCAGTGGGCCAACAGCGACCAGCAGCAGCGGCAGCGTGATCTTGCGGAACCGCTGCCAGGCGTTTGCGCCGTCGACCTCCGCCGCTTCGTAAATATCGGAGGGGATCGACTGGAGCGCGCCGCTGCACACCAGCATAAAGTACGGGTAGCCCAGCCACAGGTTGACGATCACCAGCGCAATCCGGGCCAGCATCGGCACGGTAGTCCAGCTGGGACTGATGCCAATCAGCCCATCCAGTATGTCGTTGACCACCCCCACTTCCGGGTTCAGCATCCCCTTCCAGATCAGGATGGTGATCAGGGATGGGATGGTATAGGGGACAATCAGGAAGGATCGCACGAGCTTCTTGCCCTTAAAATTCGGGTCGTTGTAGAACAGCGCGATCAACAGCCCCAGCCCGAAGGTCGTCAGCACGCTCAGGATCGGGAAGATAAAGTTCCAGATCAGGATGCGGAACAGCGGCCCGCGCACCGCCGGGCTGGTGAAAAAGTTTTTGAAGTTTTGCAGCCCGATCCAGGCGGAATAGCCGGGAATGATGGTTTGCCCGTCCATTGAGGTGTAGGTGCCCTGGATATCCTCAAACACCCGCCCGGTCAGGTTGTCGGTGAAAGCGTTGGCTTCCGGGTCATAGGTGTACCGTGGGACAAGCTGGGCGGCATCCGATGTGGAGCGGATCTGGATTGTCTCGCCCTCCACCCCGAACTTGATATTGGGCAGGTTCTGATCCGTTGTTGCCAGGATCGGGTTCAGTTTGGTGTATCCCTCAATCCCGGTTGGGATGCCATTGGCATCGAAATCCACAATCCCATGTTCGCCTGCTTGTGGCTGGTCGATCAGCGGCTCGCCTACTGTGGCCAGGTAGCCCAGGCCATCGGCATCCACCAGCCACAGGGCATAATCGCCATCGTCCGATTTGTAGGCCGTCCACGAGTAGGCTGATCCGCCTTCAGGAAGATAGAGCTCGCTCTGAATCCGCTCAATCGCCTGGGGCTTGCTGAGCAGGTGCCCATCCCCGTAATTGGTGAAACCAATATAGATGGTGTACAGGTTGGGATAGATCGAGAAGAGCGCCATCAATACCAGGCCAGGCAGCATCCAGCGCAGCGGATAGGTGTCCCTGAGCAGGATGATTACGTTGGCCATCAGGGTCACAATGCCAAGTGCAATCACCAGCACATAGGCCCCGTTGCGAACCTGCTGCAGCCCGAACCATATGGCCCCGGCATCGATGGCTACCAGAATTAACAGCCGAAGCGGCAGTGAACTCAGTGAACCAAAGAAAGCCGGCGTGCTGCTTCCTTTCGTTCTCAACGTTTCCTGTGATACTCCCATAGCATTCTCTCCGGCATGGCTAGCAGCGGTGCAGACTCACCGCCTGGGGTTAAGGTCTGCAGGACATTGTACGGGGTAAAGGCTCTCCGCACATGTCGAGGAACCTTATTCAGTTGTATTACAAGATGGTTGCTGACGCATGTGTCTATCATACACTGAAAACACGCTGCGTCCTATTATTCCCGGCACTCTTTGTGAAAAAGGAAAAATCGAGGCTGTCGCCTGCGCCCGGACAGGAAATCAGGGTTTTAGCTGATGGGTATATGCTGCCCGGCGAAACATTAGAAAGAAGGCCGGGGATTTCCCCGGCCTTCTTTAAGTGTCATGCTGCGCGATTACTCGCCGCCGCAGTTGTCACTGGTGGCATCACCACCAATGGTCAGCAGGTGGGTCTCAGGATCGAAGGTGAACACGACCGTGCCGTCAGCAGCCATGCTGAAGGTGCAGTTGTCACCATCCTGGGCACCGTCAACACCGTAGTTGACGCCCCAGCTGCCGTCGAGGGCAACCTTGCCCTGGTAGTCGCCGGCGATGAGTTCGAACTCGCCGGTGTACAGGCCGCCGTCCTCGGTCAGCGCGGTGATTTCGCAGTCAGGTGCCCAGTCGCCAGCGCACCCAACCTCATCCTGCCAGTCGCCGGGGACGTTGACCATGCCGGCCAGCGCGCCGCCGATCAGATCGCGGATCTGCGCCCCGGCATTAGCAAGCGCCGTGGCAGCATCCTGCTCACCGGTCAGGATCAGGGTGATCGCGTCACCCCATGAGCCCCAGACCGAACCCATCTCGGGGATGGCGGGCATGGGGATTGCATTGGCGCCGGCTACACCAAGGGCAGCCAGGTCGGGGTCGTCAACCGATTCGTTGACGGCTATCAATGCAGACGGGCGGTTGCCAGCCTCAAGCAGGGCAAGCATCACTTCATCGGTCGCGACGAACTCGGTCAGGAAGGCCTGGGCCAGGAGCGGGTTCTCGCTGAAGGCGTTCACAAAGAAGCCCTGGACGCCTGCAAAGGGCAGACCTTCACCAGCCGGGCCGGCGGGGAAGGTGGTGATGGCGTAAGGAACGCCAGCCGCGCGGATGCGGTCCAGCGCCCACGGGCCAGCCATCAGGAAGGGAACCTCACCGGTCTCAAAGAGAACGTGCGCGGTATCCCAGTCGGTGGTCTCGGGCATCAGGCCATCGGCAACCATCTGGGCCATAAAATCGCCAGCGGCGATCATGCCGTCACTGTCAACACCCAGGTCGTTGGGGTTGAAGTTGCCATCGGCATCACGGCCAAAGATATAGCCGCCAAAAGCGGTCTGAAGCGGGAAGGCATCATAGGTCGTGCCGGAGAGCACAAAGCCATAGTCAACTTCACCGGCATCCTGGAGGTCCTTGCCCATTTGAACAAGCTCGTCCCAGGTGGTGGGCGGCGTGTCGATCAGGTCGGTGTTGTAGAAGAAGCCGAGGTTCTCGGTCGCGTAGGGCATGCAGTACAGTTCACCTGCGTAGGTGCAGCCGGTCAGGGCTGGATCGGTGAACAAGGCTGCCTTGTCTCCCAGGTCAATCGGGAGCACCAGACCGCTGGCAACAACCTGGCCCAGCCAGTCATGCGCACCAACGAAGATATCCGGGCCTTCACCGGCGGGGGCGGCGACGACGAAGTTGTCGCGGATGCTGGCAACTTCCTCAACGATCACCTCAACCTGGTAAGCAACCAGGAAATCATCAGTCAGTTCCTGCAGGATGGCTGAACGGGTGTCATCTGCCCAGATGCGGATCGTGGCAATCGGCTCAATAACGTCCGTCGGTTCCGCAGTTGGCTCATCTGTTGGCTCATCTGTGGGTTCCGCGGTCGGTTCATCTGTGGGTTCCTCGGTCTCGCTGGGGCCGCAGGCAGTCAGCACGAGGGCAAACGCCAGCACCAGAATTAACCAGAACCACTTTGAACGGCGATTCATTTATACTTCCTCCTCAATGTTTTTAGAACACTATTTTTTTTGGATATCTGGTGTTTTAAATCACCAGTTATTCCCATCTTAACATCATGCAGTGGCTGCCGGGGCATCCCCGGAATTCACTGCACTCCACGATCATAGCGCGGAGCGCCCACAATTTCTAACTTTCATGGCGCGGCTTCGCTCACCAGCCCATTCCGCAGCTTTTCAAGCAGGTCGACCAGGTTGTTCTGTTCCTCGGCGCTCAGCACAGAGAGCCGGTCAGTCAGGGAGCGCACCTGGGCCGCCTGCGCCCGGTCACGCAGGGCCTGCCCCGCCTCGGTCAGGACCACGCGCTGGGCGCGCCGGTCTGTCTTATCGGACACGCGGCGGACACAGCCCATCGCTTCAAGCTGATCCACCATCCGAGTGACATGGCTCTTGGATACATAGATCTGCTCACTCAGCGGGGTCAGCCGTGACCCATTTTTATCAACAAGCGATAGAAGCATATACTGCGAATTGGAGAGATTAAAGTCATCAAGCACACGCTGGTTGTGTGCGTCCATCAGGGCATACACATCATGGAGAATATGATAGTGTTTATGCGTGTAGGTTATGGTTGCTGCCATATATCGACAGTTTTCACCTGACAAAAAATAGGTGCCGATGCGATTTTCTGCTCTGGCACGAAGGCGGCGACAACACTGGTTGAATTATCAATTATAACATTGTCAAATATTGATATACCAACTATTGACATATCAACTATAATCGGGTTGAGGCAGTTTGTCAAGAAACTGGTATGCCCTGGGTGCCGCGATGAAACTCACCGGGGCCAGGGTGCTGAGCCCCCTGCCTGCCTGGCGCCGGAGCTGGCTTCGCCGGGCGCGTCTGCCTGGATGGTCAGGTTTCCAGATTGGGCTGTTTCAGAAGGTTCCTCAAATGCCGCAAACAAAGAAAGTGCTGCACCCACCGGGCGGCGCACCCGCGCCGCCCGGTGGACACAGCACGTTGAGGACGGTTAGGAGGGATTTGTCGAGGCTGCGATGGGAGTTACGTCACGCATAAAGACTCCCTGCTGCTCAGATTACAATAATCCACTCATTACCATTGATCATTCCATGGTTCATCCATTCCGGAGCCGGCTGGTCCATCCCTAAGAATTCCTGTGTTCCCACTTTCTCCTGATCCAGGCGATGGGCCAAGTGTCAATGCTCGAATCTCGCCGTATACGCGCAAGACAGGCGGAGTGTAATGCGTTTTCGGTTGGTTTTCTGCCGGATTTTGCTCGGCATGATTGGATGAATGAATGCTGTTGTACATATAATTGGTGTTTAACCTTTCCTGCATAGATACTATCTAACCAGCGCAGCCGATTCAATACCGGTCAGGATTCCCGCTTTTTCTGCCAGATCGACATAGCAGCGCACTGCCAGGGCAGCACCATATCGCGTCCGTCCACCCGCGAGGGCAGCCGCTCGTTTACTACCGTCTCAAGCTGCTCCGCCCGGATAAACCGCTCCTGCAACCTGGCGGCTGACCCGCTCAACAGGTCGCGGAATGTTCCCTGCTCTCTGTCCAG
>JAFGNO010000151.1 GCA_016926985.1 Anaerolineae bacterium | reverse complement strand
GCCTGATGCGCTCATCATCTATGCCACGCTGGGCCTCAAGGAACAGCTCGCCGCTCTCCTGGTCAATCAGCCAGATACCGGCTTCCTTTGCCGAGGTGACCATCATGGCTGCCTCCGCAACCCGGTTCATCACCTCGTCAAGCTCAAGCTGGGAGGTGATGGCCTGGGCGACCCGGGTCAGCGCATCCGCCAGATCGGCTTTCTTTTCAAGCGAGGAAGTCTGCGTGGGGCGGTAGACCAGGCGCAAGATCAACTGGAGCTTGCCCAGGGTAATGATATCCCCGTTGACGAGTGAATAGGGCGTGTTTACACCGACAAGCTGACCATTGCGCAGGGTGCCATTGGTGCTGCCGGTATCCACAATATACAGGGCAGTATCGGTGGGGCGAATCCGGAGATGATGGCGCGACACGCCCAGCTGTGCTGCATCATATTGGCTGAGATCATAGATGTTGGGGAGATCGGAGCCGCGTCCGAGGATGATCTCATCATTGATATCCAGACCGAATCGGACGGAAGGGTTGAAAGCCAGGTCAAAACGGACGCGCCAGACGGGTTTTCCCTGCCTGTCGTCGATGGTAATTTTGGGATTGGGAACTGGCTGGTAGACTACCTCTGGCTCCACAAAAGTGGTGTCAAGCAGTTTATCGCCATCGAGCCGGTCTGTCTGGGAATTGGGCTTTCTGTCGACCATAAGAACCACCTTGGATTTTATATTTTGGGACCAACATGATCATGATTACTATAGCATTGTGTCGAGATGTGTAGCAAGTGGGCTGAAGAATCCGGCATGTCTATAGCGTTGGGCGGCGATTTGCGTTGTAATACAGTGTGATGCAAACTAACGGCGTGTCTGTCGATCACATCAACTAGCTTATTGGGGTAGGGTCAATGACTGAAAAACCAGGCTGGAGTGGCACCGGCGACCTAGCTGGACAAAAACTGGGTCAATACGAGATTATTGAGAAACTGGGGCAGGGCGGCATGGCAACCGTCTACCTTGCCCGGCAAACATCCATCGGGCGCACAGTGGCGATCAAGGTCATGCCGCCGCACTTCATGCACGACGAGACCTTCATGCAGCGATTTGAGCGCGAAGTGCAGGTGATCGCCGATCTCCAGCATCCCCGCGTGCTGCCGGTCTACGACTACGGAGAATTGGACGGGCGTCCTTATATTGTGATGGCTTATATGGGCGGGGGGACGCTGGTTGACCTGATCCGGCAGGGCGCGATGCCCGTGGACGAAGTGGTGCGGATTGTTGAGCAGATCGCCGAAGGGCTGGATCATGCCCATCGAAAAGGTGTAATCCACCGCGATTTCAAGCCCTCCAATGTGCTGATGGATGACCATGGCAACGCCTATCTGGCCGACTTCGGGATTGCCAAGATCAGCGAGGCAACGGTTCAGCTTACCGGCGGTGGGATCGTCGGGACACCGGCCTATATGGCCCCGGAGATGAGCCAGGAAGGGGTGACTACCAAAGCGATTGATATCTATGCGCTGGGGGTCACCATCTATGAGATGCTGGCGGGCGAGTTCCCTTTTCACGGGGAAACCCCCTTAAGCGTGATGATGGCCCATGCCACGCGCCCGGTTCCCGATGTGCGTGAGAAGCGGCCTGATATCCCGGTAGGGGTGTCGGCGGTGATCATGCGGGCCATGGCCAAGAACCCGGATGATCGATACAACACAGCCCGTGAACTGGTTGCGGCTTTGAAGGCGGCTGCCCAGGAACAGATCGATACGGAGCCGGAACCTTTCCAACCTGTCCACGATGCTTATACTGAACCCATGGACAGACCTGAGCCCTTCCCGGTGCCTGCATCCACGCCTCCTCCGGCGACCCCGACGCCTGCGCCTACGCCTTATGAACAGTTCACCCCTGCGCCAAGTTATCAGCCTGCGCTGGCACCGGAGAAGAAAAAGGGCTGCCGCTGGGGGCTGTGGCTGGGTATTGCCGGGGGCGCAATTTTCCTGGCAGGGCTGTGCTTTGGCCTGCTTGTGCTGGTTGGCGCATTTGGGGAGATATTTGGCCAGCCAACCCCGACTCCCACTACTGAGGCAGTTATTGAAGCCACCGATACACCAGAGCCGCAGGATGAAACACCGGAATCCACAGCGACCGATACCCCTCCGCCGGATGTTTCTGGAGATACGGCGACAATGGTCATTATCAACCGCTCGGATTACCCGGTGTGTGAGGTGTATGTATCCCCTAATGAATCCGATCAGTGGGGGGATAACCAGCTGGGCAGCAACCGCGTCATTGGAACGGGCGACAGCTACACGCTGAGGGATATCATGCCTGACCGTTACGATTACATGGCCCTGGACTGTGATGGGTATGTGCTCGATGAGCATTATGGCGTTGATCTGGTGGCGGGCGGGGACTATACCTGGGAAATCCGCGATGCTGATACGGCAATTACCATTGTCAACAGCAGCAGTTACACACTGTGCTATGTGCGGATATCCTCGCCTACCGATATGGTGTGGGGTATTGACCGGCTGGCTGAAGACGAGGTGATTGCGCCGGGTGATCAGGCCGTGGTCTATATGCCATCGGAGTCCTATGATATGCGCACCGAGACCTGTGATGGCGAGACCTGGTGGGAGGAATACGGCATCGACATCACCGGCGGCTATACCTGGACAGTCCTGGATGCAACCCGCCTTGAGAACTGAGGGGCTGCGCCGATAATAATGACACGGGCGGGTGTGTCACACCCGCCCGTTTTTATGGGGTGATTGGCTCGATTGCCAGTTCCCTGATCTCCATCCACTGTTGTTCGGGTATGGACAGGTTCTGGTGGCCCAAACGCCCGGTAGGCGTGATGACCATCGCCTGCGAATCCAGCCACATGACGAATCCCAGTGGGCCGCCGGGTGGTGTATCGCAGTCAAGCACGACCCGCTGATCAACCAGGAAGACGGCCCGCTTCTGTCCCCAGACCAGCGTGTAGCTATGCCACGCTGTCAGGTCGCAGTCAATGAGGGCTTCGCTGACCTGCATTGCCCGCTGCCCGATAGGCCACAATCGCCGGTGAAGGGGCTTGATCGCCGCCATCAGGGGGATGGCAACTGGCGCGGCAGGCGCAAGCAGTAAAAAGGGCAGGCGCCGGGCATCGATGGTCGCAGCTTTCCAGCCCGACCCCGGTACGTCAAGGGCCAGCTCCATCGCCGACTCCTGCGAGGCGTAGAAAAACCAGATCGCGCGTGGCCGGGCGGGCAGTCCCTTCCCGGTCATCATGAAGGGGTCGTTCCAGAAACCAAAGCCCCCGGTTCCCCTGAGCCGGTCAACCGGGTGGGAGAATCGCGCCGTTACAGTCAGGATCAGCGGCGGATTCCACCGATAGTCGCGCCGTTTTTTGTCCTGGTAATCGTCAATCTGGGCGTTGGTATAAGCGCCCGCTTCGCGCAGCTCGTTGGTGAAGCGCCAGCGCCCGTCGATCACCTCAACGCGGCTACCGGGGAGCGTCCCATCGATCCACTCCGGGAATGGCGACCGGGAGCAGTCAGCGACAACTTTTGACAGGACTCTCTGATCTTTCACAACACTCTTGCCCTCTCTAGGGTACAGGCAGCGCGTCAAACTCCTCGGCGAGCCGCTGCATCCACAGGTTAGCGACTTCTCCAACCACGCCCAGGCAGGCTTTGAATTCCTCAAAGCTGATGTCGGCAATGGGACGCTTGGTCTCAACGCTGATGGCATCACGTTCAGAGCCAATCTCCTCGGCGGCCACAATCGCAAAATAGGCCATCCCGGTCTGAGGCTCATCGCTCATATCAAGCAGGTGATAGTAGAGAGGCAGAATCTTGCCACTTTCCGGGTCGGGGAGGAAGTTGATAAAGGTTTTGAAGATCACGATATTGTGATCGGCCAGCACCAAAACATGCACACCCACATCCTGAAACTGGATGCGGCAGCGGCCCCTCTCATCGAGCTTCGCGCCTTCGCTGACTTTCCCGATATATTGTTCGATGTTTTTGACGCCTTTTTCGACTGCCCGGTGCTGCGCTTTGAGGTGTGATAACATGGCTCGCTCCTGTTCTGAATGGCTACGCGTGGATAAGTATAGAGCAAAACAACCAAAGTGCACAGATTAATGGAAAGGGTGAATGACCTTATCCCCTCTCAAAAAGCTGCGCACGGAGCTGTGTTTGCAAATCGTTGACCCGGATGCGGTCGCCGTGTATGACCGTGTCCAGCGGTAGGTCAGATGGGGGCTTATGCCGCGCGTCAGTCCGTCCAGCGGTTGACAAAGGTGCGCAGCTTCAGTGCAGCGTTCTGGGTGAGCACCGGGCCATGCCCAAAACATACCGTTGCCGGGTAGAGCATGGCCAGCTTCTGGGCGGAGGTCTTGTTCTCCTCCATGTCTGGCGTATAGGCAGCGAAGGGCAGGGATAAGCGGCCCATAAAGTGCATGAACACATCGCCGCAGAAAAGGATTTTGCGCTCTGGCTGGAAGAAGGACAGGTGCCCGTAGGAATGTCCCGGTGTGTGGTAGACAACCATCTTTCCCATGACCTTCGGAAGCGCTTCCCCGTCTGATACCACGCGGTCAACTGGCGTGCCCCGGTCAGGGGGAGGGGAGCTTTTGCCCCCTGCACGCGGCGCCCCTTCTTTGCCTTCGATAATGGGCCTGTCCAGGTCGTGAGCGATGACTTCGGCGCCGGTCGCAGCCTTGAGGTCCGGCAGCCCGCCGATATGGTCGAGGTGTGCGTGAGTGACCAGTATGCGCTTCACAGCTGCCGGGTTGAAGCCGGCTTTTTTAAGCTGTGTAATGATCTTCCCGGCTGCTGATTTCAGGCCGGCATCCACGATTGTCAGCCCGGATGGGCCATCGTCAATGCAGTAAACGCGGCCTGCCAGCAGGCCAGTGAACGTATAGAGGTTATCGGCTATTTTCTGCATGGGGTGCTTTCTATATCATGTCTGCTTGCTATTTGTCTTTAATTGTCCTTCGGCGGTTCGGGTTTCGTCAAATCAGTCTCCGGAGGCTCTTGCAGGGTTTTGGTTTTATCGCTGGCAGGG
>JAFGNO010000150.1 GCA_016926985.1 Anaerolineae bacterium | reverse complement strand
GTAGCCGCCGGTGATGTCGCCGGGCAGCAGGTCGGGCGTGAACTGGATCCGTTTGAAATCCAGCCCCAGTGCGGTCGCGAAGCTTTTCGCCAGCATGGTTTTCCCCAGCCCGGGGAAGTCCTCCAGCAGCACGTGCCCGTCGGCAAGGACAGCAGCCAGCACATCCGCCAGCAGCTCTCGCTTGCCGATGATCGCCCGCTCGACCTCGTCCAGGATGCGATCAGAGAGGTTCTTTATTTCGCTAAACCCGATCTCCATGTGATATCCCCAGTTTGTTTTCAAGGTGTACAACAATGTCTTCAATATCCGTGTATTGGGCCTGGTCAGTGGTTCTCCCGTTCGGACGTCTTACCCGCCGGATCAGGGCTGTAATTGGGTTGCGGTTGCTGTTAGCCGGGATTCCATTGTGCTCCAGCCCGTGGAGAAGGCTGTTCCGGACGCCTTCGGGCAGGTCAAGGTCATTTCGCTCCAGCAGCCTGGCAGCCTGCCACCAGGTCAGCTTCTCCTGCCCATAGGCCTGCAGTGTAATATCCAGGAGATGGCGGATCAGGTGCCGTCGCATGAAGTCACGGCGGGCTTTCTCTACCCAGATGGATAAATCGGTGACCCGGCCCGGCGAGTCGCCTCTGCCGGTCCCGGTGGATTGGGGACGCAGCGAGCCAATCGCCAGTGTGCGAAAGGCGATCAACAGCGATGTCGCCAGGAAAATGGCCCATAAGATGGGCTGTGGCAGCAGGTTGATGAACGTCGTAATGATGCCAAATAGCCGCAGCAGTGGCAGAACCACGTAAGCCTGAAGGACTCCGGTCACCAGCAGCAGCACCAGCAGCAGGATCAGCGATGCTGCAAAGAATACCAGGGCAGTGCGTTTCTTCTTCTTCATAATATCCTGGCGTAATCGACTATCGCGGTCAGGCAGGAGATCGCTTCCTCTTCCTGGACGCGATCGGGTGTGTGCAAGCCATAACGAACCATCTCAAACAGGCGCGTCAGCCGCTCGACATGTGGTGCAGGCAGCCCCGCTTCTATCAACCGCTGCTCGAACTCGCGCGGCGTCATGCCTGCATCCCGCTTGATCCGCTGCGTTTCCCGCAGCGTCCGGATCATGTCATAATAGCAGCGCAGGATCGCATCTTTCACATCGCCGCCTGCCAGTATGTCGTCAATGGCAGTCTGGGCTTCGGCGGCCAGCATCTCCAGGTCGCTTTCTTCCTCGCTGCGCTGCCCTGTCACCAGCCACAGAATGCCAGACGCGGTAATTACCACCACACCCACCGAGAGAGCCCAGACCACCCAGCGCGGTGGATCGACGGGGTCAGTCTCCGATGTAGGGGAAACGGGAAGGTTGACGCTGGGGACAATCTCCGGATCCACCGGTTCTTCTGTCTCTTCTTCTTCCTCAATCAACTCGTTGGACCCGCTCATGGCTAACAGCAGGATGCCCACAGCAATCAGCATGAATATGATATTCCGGGCGAAGGTCTTACGGGCATCTTTGCTGATGATCAGCAGCACGATGCCGATCGGGATAGAGATCATAAAGAACCAGAACAGGATATTCAACAGGATCTCAAACAGTATCAGATCTGCGCCGCCAGCGGATACAGGTGCGGCGAGCGGGCGGGGCTCGAAGGAAGAGCGGACTATCTTGAAGTCCGAGAGACCGGAGGCCAGCACGACCAGGGTGACAAGCACACCACCCAGCAGCGCCCCGGCAATCAATTTGCGATTTGCAGCCATGCTTACCTCGGGGTATCAAGAGGTCAAGGCGAACGCTATCAGTATAAACGACGATGGAGTCAAAATCTAACAGGAAGTCACGACATTTCCCAGCGATTCCTCACTTTTATGCCCGGGGTTGTGCTGTGACGGGTTCATAAACCGTCTTTTTGCCAGGGAGTTTTGGTGCCTTACGCTAACTGCTCAGGCTGGTACACCCCCTGCGCTGCTGCGCAGCATTCTGCCGGGGGGGGCAGCGTCGAACACATGGAGAACTGGCGACTGTATCGGGACCTGCCTGAGCCGCCGTCTGATAAGACGGTTATTGCGTTGGTCGAGCAGACAGGCGGCGGTTTCCCATGCTCGCCGTGTGGGTGAGTCCGGGCGTCCTACTCTTTGTATCTGTGCTGCTGCTGCTCGTATTCGTGCTGCTTGCGTTTGCCGGCAGCGAACATTGCCGTTCCAATCAGCCCGATAAAAAGGCCAACAACCGAGGAGGTGTGTGATAGAAAGCTGAGCCACAGAGTTGGCTCAATCACCTTGATGACCATGAGCAGCGGCGCAATAATGCCAAAGACCATCAGGAAAAATCCAATGACCATGAGTCTTACCGGGCGTTCCAGCATAACATCTCTCCAGTATATTGTTCAGATACCATGAATAACGCCTGACGGGCCAGAATATGACCGATTCTACGACTTTCGCAGGCGCGGGTCCAGCATTCGCTCCAGCGAGAACCCGGCAAGCACAAAGGCGAACCCGGTGAGCATCAGGAAAAAGATGGGCGCCAGGATCAGGTGGTAAGCATTGCTCCAGGCGCCGTACGCAATCCCGGTATTGACGATCTTTCCCCAGGTGGGCAGGACCGGGTCGCTGGTTCCCAGGAAGGCCAGCGTTGCCTCAAGGAATACATAACTGGGGACAAGGATCACGAGCTGCGGGATCAGCACGACCACCACGCGCGGGATCATATAGCGGAAGATGAGCCGCATATTGCCCGCGCCGTAGGCGATAGCCGCCTCCATATACGGCGATTCCTTCACCTGCAGGAAGATCGCCCGGTAGCTTTTGATGGCATTTCCAAAAATGCTGAGTGCAACGGTGACTCCCAGGATGACCCAGAAGCTCTTGGAATACAGGACGAAAATCATCAGGCTGACCGGGAAAAAGGGCAGGACCATGTTGATCTCGGTGATCCGCTGGATGATCCCATCCACCCAGCCGCCAAACCAGGTGCCTATGGCAGCAATTGCCATCGTGCTGACCGAGGTTCCCACTGCCGCAAGCAGTCCGAAGGCGAGCGCAATTGGCGCGCCCCACAGGAGCCCGATCATCAGGTCGCGGCGCCTGTGATCGGTGCCGGCCAGCCCGTAGAGCTTACCCATGAGGATCACTTCTGCATCAACCGTTGCATCTTTTTCAAAGACAATGGCAGTGATTTGCAGTGTATAGTCGCCCTTCAAAGCGACAGGGTTTTCGGGATCGGACTGCGGGTCGGTGAACAGTTCTCTTTCAGGGCGGTTGAAATTTCCCGTCCAGATGTTCCTGTCCTGAGAGACATAATAGAAGAACGTTTTCGCCGATTCGGTCATGCTGGTGACGGCGATCTCTCTCCCATCGGGTGTAAACAGCACAATGGATATAAACGGCAGCTTTTCATCGTAGGCCGTCTCAAAGTAAATCACCAGGTCCTGCGGGAAATCGTCTGCCTGATAGCTGAAGGGGAACCGGTAGACGGTCTCGGTTGTCTGCTCCGACAGCTGGTTAATACTTCGCTCAGTTGACTCGTCCCGTGTGTTGAAAACCTGGGTAACCGGCAGCTTCTCCCTCCGGAAGAAATTGGTCCAGGCCGGTGCAGCCATGACCGGGTTCCGGTACCAGGGATTATTATCCCCCCGCCATAGTGCGATTGCCTCCTGGTAGGGGATGGCAATAATCGCATAGAGCGACATGCCCAGCAGGAACAGGATGATGCACAGGCTGACCAGTATCGACGGGTATTGCCGGGCCAGCAGCCAAGTATTTTTGACCTTTTCCCGGTTCTCTTGCCAGATTGCCGAGAGTGAACGGCGTTCGACCTCCAGCCTTCGGGCTGCCCGGCGTTCTGTTCGCCGCTGTTCTCTGATATGCGCCGGTATGCCAACGGATCGGTGCTTGATCCAGGCGCGGATGCGCTGGAATAACTCCTGACTGCCGACCTGCAGGGTGCTGCCCCCCTCGATAGATTTCACCCTTGGATCAACAATGGCGTAGAGGATATCCAGGAAAAAGACGGTGATGGACAACAGGTAAGAAAAGGTGACTACCAGCCCGACCACCATCGGGGTGTCGTAGGAGCGCAGCGCAGACAGGAACAGGGAACCGATCCCCTGCACATCGAAGACTGCTTCCAGCACGATGACTTCCTGCCAGAGCACGATCAGGAGCAGGGCGAAGCTGGTCAGCAGGTTGGGCAGGACCGGCCTGAGCAGGTATTTTCGCTCAATATCCCGGTGGGGAAGGCCCTTGGCGACGGCCAACTCGACATAGGGTTCGGTTGCAAAGATGGAGAAGAACATGCGCCAGGTATAAATGCTCTGGAAAATCCCGCTGAGGACAATCGCCAGCAGGGGGAGCAGCAGTTGTTTGAGCATAATCGGGATGTAGACCACCCGGAATTCATCAGGGAATGATGAAAATACCCCTCCGGTTGTAAAATGCAGATAGCGCACCATCAGGGCATACAGGATTACGCCGAAGACCCAGGCCGGGGCGGACGAGATGGGTGAGAGGGAAACAACCAGTTTGTCCAGCCATTTGAGATGCCTCCGCGTGAGGGACAGAGCAATCAGCACGCTGGCAAAAAACAGCACCAGGTTGGCCGTACCGAAGATAAACAGGGTGCGCCCCAGCGAACTCATGATGATGGTCCGGACATTGTCTGTTTCCCTGATGCCGGAATAGCGATACCACCTGGGTGATTGTTCCCAGTCAATGGTGATCCCCTTCCACCACCAGCGCATGGTGCGCGAGATGAATGGCTCATGCAGTCCGGCGCCCTCTTCCATGTTCCAGACAGTCTGCTGCATGATCTCAGAAAGGGCCGGTTCTTCGGTGTCCCTCAGCCAACCGCCCATTCGCATCATCCCTACTGACTCGAAAATCCGGTTGCTCATAATCTCGTCAACGTAGCCGCCGAAATTAGCCACCAGGATGGTGACCAGGACGGCGGCAGCCGTTGTTGCCAGCAGGACAATCATCCGGCGGATGGTATAGCGGGCGATTCGTGATACGGTGCGCAAACCAGCCCTGGCGCCGGTTTTATTGGATGATCGGGTCTCTGTCTTTTCTATCGCCAGTGATGGATTAGCCATTGATCTTATCCCTGGTTGTGAGCCAGAAAAACACCGGGGAAGCGTATAGCTTAACCCCGGTGCATTATTAGCTCTGGTTTATCTTTCTTTGGAAGGGGAGCGATGGCTACTCGTGCAGCCAGCACGCCGATTGGTGCCCCGGCTCCAGATCGAAATCGGGCGGGTCCTTCACCTCACACAACCCCTCAATTGCCTGGGCGCAGCGCGGGTGGAACCGGCAGCCCGGCGGGGGGTTGATCAGGCTGGGCGGCTCACCCGGGGGGACCTCTTTGTAAGTCAGCGCGTTGTTGTAGTCCGGGTCAGAGGTGCCGGTAAGCAGCGCCTGTGTGTACGGGTGAGATGGATTGTCCAGAAGCTGCATCACACTGGCTTTCTCAACCAGGTTGCCCGCGTACATCACAAAGATCCGCTCGGAGAAGTAGCGCACCGTCGACAGGTCGTGAGTGATGTAGATCACGGCCAGGTTATGCGATTCCTGCAGGCCGCGCAGCAGTTTCAGGATTTCCACGCGCACCGAGGCATCCAGCATCGACACCGGCTCATCAGCCACGATCATCTTGGGCTCCAGGATCATGGCGCGGGCGATGACGATGCGCTGTTGCTGCCCGCCGCTGAGCATGTGCGGGAACTTATTCACAAAGTCGCTGATCGGGGTCATCTTGACCTCGGTCATCACCTTTTCGATGCGCTCTCGCCGTTCCGCTTTATCCTTGATGCCGTTGATGATCATCGGCTCGGAAAGGATGTGCTCAACGTTCATGAAGGGCGGCAGGGCCCCGTAGGGGTCCTGCTGGACATAGCCAAGCTGCGAGCGGTACCACTGGAGTTTGCGCGGGTTGAAATCGCTCAGGTCTTCGTCCTCAAAGACCACAGTCCCGTCAGTCGGGGGGTACAGTCCAAGGATGGTCTTCATGAGCGTTGACTTGCCGCAGCCGCTCTCGCCGACGATGGCGATTGCCTCACCGTAGTCCAGGTCGAAAGTCACCCCATCGACGGCCCGCACGTAGCCGGCATGGCCGAAGCCGAAGCGCCGCAGTTCGAACCAGACATGCAGGTTCTTGATCGAGAGAAGAGGGCCGCTCGGACGGGTCATGTCCAGGTTGCTGGCAGGTTGTGCAGTTGTATCGAGTATTTCAGCAGACATGCAGTTCTCCTCGTGTCTATGGGTACAGCCAGCACTTCACAAGGCGCCGTTCGCCCATGTCATATACAGGCGGTTCCTCTTCGCACTTGTCAAAGCGCATCGGGCAGCGGTCCTTGAAACGGCAGCCGGTTGGCGGGTTGAGCAGGCTGGGCGGTTTACCGGTGATAAAGGTCGGTTCCTCAGTGCCGCGCAGTCTGGGTACGCTGTCCATCAAGGCCTTGGCGTAAGGATGGAGGGGTTCGTTGAAGAACCGTTTGGCGTCGCCTACTTCCACGATCTGACCTGCATACATCACGGCCACCCGGTCAGCCAGTTCGCTGGAGGTGGCGATGTCGTGGGTGATCAGGATAAAGCTGGTTTCCATTTCCTTCTTGATGCGCTTGAGGACGTTAAAGATGTTGGCCTGGGTCAGCACGTCGAGTGCCGAGGTTGGCTCATCCAGGATGATCACAGCCGGTGTGGTGACCAGCGACATGGCGATGGCCGTGCGCTGGCGCATCCCGCCGCTCAGCTCAAATGCGTAGCGGTTCAGGAAGTCAATCGGCACGCCCACATGCTGGAACATCCGGCGGGCCTGGTCCAGCGCCTTTTCCTTGCTTACGCCATAGTGAACCATCATCGGCTCCGCGACCTGGTCGCCCACCTTGAGGACCGGGTTCAGCGCGTTCATGGCTGCCTGAGGCACCATTGCCATCTTCACCCAGCGCACATCCCGGCGGTACTGCTCATCATTGAGCGCCATTGTATCCGTGCCGTTCAGGTATACGCGTCCTGAGTAAGCAGCAATATTGGTTGGGAGCAGCCGCAGGATGGCTTTTGCCAGCGAGGTTTTCCCACAGCCCGACTCGCCGAGCACGACGATTGCCTCGTTGTAACCGAGGTCGAAGCTGACGCCGTCAACCGCCTGAACAGCTCCCTGTGTGACCTTGAAATGGAGCTTCAGGTCTTCAACTTGCAGAACTCTTTGCTGTTGCATGGGGTTACATTCCTCTCAATCTGGGGTTGAAGATGCGGTCGAGTGAGAAGCCTAGCAGGGCAAAACCAAACCCGCACAGCATCAGCAGAAAAGCAGGTTCAAGTATCCAGTAGTAGTAACCGTTGTACAGCGCACCGTTTGAGTTGGCGTCGTTGATCATCTTGCCCCAGGTTGGCAGGATCGGGTCACCCAGGCCAAGCACTGCCAGGGCCGCTTCCAGGAACACAAACCCGGGGATCCCGGTTACCAGCCCGGGGATCAGCAGGGGGATAATCCGCGGGATCAGGTAGCGGAAGATGATCCGCCCGCTGCGTGCACCGTAGGACTGGGCTGCCTCGATATAGGGGCTGGCTTTTACCTGCATGAAGATCGCCCGGTAGGTCTTGATCCCACCGGTGAAAATACTCAACGCGATAACGACTGCCAGCATCAGCCAGAGGCTTTTTGAATAAAATGTCCCCACCATGATCAGGATTGGCAGGAAGGGCAGCACCAGGTTGATCTCGGTGATCCGCTGGATCACTGCGTCCACCCAGCCGCCGTACCAGACGCCAATGGCGGCGATTGCCAGCGTGAGGATGGATGTACCGGTCGCGGCCAGCAGCCCGAACGACAGCGCGATGGGCG
>JAFGNO010000149.1 GCA_016926985.1 Anaerolineae bacterium | reverse complement strand
AGTCTTTCAAAACGCTCCCCGATGACCTGCCCACGCTGGCGGAACTGCTTGCCCGGAACGGCTATGAGACCGTCGGCTTCTGCAACAACCCGCTGATCAGCGTGCTTGAGAACGGGTTCAAGCGGGGATTCAATCATTTTTACAACTACAGCGGGACTTTCCCGGATATCCCCAGCATTGGCGACCCGTCAAAACTCAAGGCCTTTCAGCGCAAAGCCAATGAAGCGCTCCAGCACATCTCCATCCCGATTGAGCGCCAGTTTGGCAAATCGCCGCTGCTGCTCAAGCTGGCGACCATGCCAATCTTTGTCCCGCTCTGGTCGCGCACTTTCAACTTTAAGGGCGATACGCGCCGCTCATTGACCGACATCGCGGCCTACCTGCGGACATACTTTGCCGCCGAGCAGGAAAAACCGCTGTTCATGTTCATCAATATGATGGAAACGCACCTGCCTTATTACCCGCCAAGCAAGGCGGTTGATCGCTGGGTGCCCTATTTCAAGAAAGATCGGGAAGCACGCGATTTCATCCGGCGTTTCAATTATGAAAGCTACCGGTGGATGGCCCCGCTGATCCAGCCCTTCAAACCTTACGAGGAACAGGTTCTCAGCGATATGTACACCGCCGAGGTGGCTTACCAGGACCGCCAGCTTCGCCGGGTGTTCCGGGCGCTCCGGCGCTCCGGGCAGCTTGAAAACACGATGGTGATTGTCACCTCGGATCACGGCGAGAGCCTGGGACAGCATGAGTTTATGGGCCACGCCTTTGTGATCTATGACGAACTGGTGCGCGTGCCATTTTTCGTCCACTATCCCGAGCAGTTTGAGGCGGGAAAGCGTGTGTCGCATAACGTCTCCATCCGGCGAATTTTCCACACTGTTCTCGAGGCTGTCGGGATTGAACACGAGGCCTACGGGCACAGGGTTGCTGACCTGAGCCTGGCCCGGTCTGCAGAAGGTCCCGGCAAAGAACCAGGGGACGAGGTGGTGGTTGCCGAGGGGTTCCCACCGGAGAACTTTATCAACGTGATGGAGATGACCAACCCGGAAGCCATTGAGCGGTACCGGGTTCGGAAGATGCGGCGGGCGATTTACCGTGACGACCTGAAGCTCTTGACCGTGGGCGGGCAGCCCGATGAGTTGTTCCATATCGGCAGCGATCCTGAAGAACTCACCAACCTGCTTGATAACCCATTCGGCTATGAGAATGACCTGCTGGCAATGAAGCAGCAGCTGGAAGATTTCGTGATCATGTCTGAGGCCCACCAGGATGGAATCGCTGCTGCCGGCAGGATCGATTACAGCGACAATCCGGAATTACTTGAGCGTTTGCGCGGACTTGGTTATATTGAATAGCCCCACGGGGACATTTTTTCAACCTGTTACTTCAAGAGCGGCCCGATAGCAGGCCGCTTGACTTTGCCAGTTTGCTGGCAGCGCAAGGAAGATAAGGACTATGTGGCAGCAACTACTTGATTGTATGGGCCACCGAAGAGTGGCTATCTGTATTCCAATAGGCGGGCAGCCGGTTGAACTGGTGTACTGGTACGGCATCCTGGCCGCAGTGGGGATCGCCGTGGGCGCCTGGTATGCCAGCCAGCACCTGAAAAGCGAGGGCGATGACCCGGATATTGTCTGGGATGCCCTGCTCTGGGTGCTGATCCCGGCGCTGGTTGGCGCGAGGCTGTGGTATGTGGCGCAGGCAGCGATAAGCGGCAATACCATGTTCTCGCTTTCGCGCCCCCTGGAGATCATCAACCCCCGCGAAGGCGGGATGAATATCTTTGGCGGCGCAGTGTTCGGCCTTATCGCCCTGATCATCTATGCCAGAACCCGCAAGGTAAATGGCTGGCTCATTGCCGATGGCGGCCTGCTGGGCCTGTTGATCGGGCAGGGGATTGGCCGCTTTGGCAACTTCATCAATATTGAACTATACGGCCCGCCAACCAACTCGAACTGGTTCGGGATGCTGGTGCCTGCTCAGTACCGGATGGCCCAGTTTGCCGACCTGCCTGCAGACACGCGGTTCCATCCCACCATGCTCTACGAGGCCTTCTGGCTGTTCCTGTCCTTTGGCATCCTCCTGTATTTATATCTCCGCTTCCGCCGCCGGTTCATCCACGGGGTGCTGACCGGCGCTTACTTCGTCATGGCCGGGTTTGGCCGATTCGTCATGGAATTCTGGCGGCCCGATCAGCCGGGAATTGTCCTTCAGAACGGCGCAACGCTCAGCTTCTCGCGGCTCCTGTCCCTGGTCTATCTGGTAATCGGGATCATTATCATGCTGGATCGGCTGGGCTATCTCAGGATTCCGTTCATTGCCCGCCCGCAGACCATGAAACAGCGCGAACGGGCCTATGAGGAATTGCTCAGTGAGCGGCGACGCCAGGAGCGCGCCAGAGACCGTGAGCGCATCCGCCAGCAGCGCCGCAAAGAGCGGATCGAGCGGGCCAATTCCCAAACCGGTCAAAACAGCGACGAATAACAAACCAGCGATTATCAAAAACGCGCAGTGACCTGCGCGTTTTTTGTTGGCGACGATTCCAACCCGGCCATTTGTGGTGTATACTATGGGACATCCTCATCATTAGAAACCTAAAGGAGAATTGCCTCAATGGAAGATTTACGGGAGCGGCTTCGAATTGATGACAGCCAACTCGCAGCAATCAATGACCTGATTCTGGACCCTGATAACGAGGCTATCACTGCCCTGCTGGAGATCGTCGCCAAATACGGCACCCCGGAAGAAATCAACCGTAAAGCAGAAGAAGCCCGTCGCCTGGATAACCTGATGGGGCGGCTTGCGGATATCCAATCGCCCTACCTGGCCAACCTGGAATGGCTGATCGAACAGCGCGATGCCGGCGCCTTTATTACCGAGGCGGAATACCGCCGGAAAGTGCTGGGCGCCAGAGCCGATACAATGACCTTCAAGGATGATTATGCCGTCACACTGGAGATCAGCGCGGCACAGTATTTCCCCTACCTGCGCATCCAGGCTGACCGCGCCATCAAAGAGGGCGAACTGATGCCGGGCCGGTTTATCCGGGTCAGGAAGATGAAGGAGCAGGAAGCCGACCGCGGCGATATCCTGGCCTTTGCCGCGGCCATGCAGATCATGGGCGCAAGCTATGTGGAAACCCTTGATACCAAGGGCACCGATGGCTCGAATATCCACCTGGGTGGGCCGGCGACTATCACCGGGTATTTTGGCGGCGTAGGCCAGCCGAATGACCATGCCCTGCAATGGGTCGATGAGTTCCTCTACTATTACACGACCTACGGCATCAAGCAGGTGCTGAACATCAATCCCGGCACCGTTTTCCTGGGCTATATGCTTTACCGGTTGGGCATCGATAATGAGTTCAAAATCTCAGTCTATATGGGGAATGACAATCCCTTTGCCGCCCTGTGGACCCTGATCGGGGCCAAGATGTTCGCCCGCGAGGATGGCACCTCCCCGCTTATCGGCTTCAACTGGAGCAATTCCGTCAACAACGAAACAATGGAAATCACCGCTGAATTCCGCAAGGCGCTGGGCTTTGAGAACGTGGTGCGCTTTGAGCACCATATCACCGAGACCTATCGCAGCATCGTGATCCAGCCCTACCTCCGCCGCGACGAACTGCTGGAGCTGGCCGACCATGTCGCCAATATCTCCGCCAAGCACGAGGGTGGCGACCCGGAAATCGAGCAAAAGATTGAGGCCGAGGGTGGACACCCTTCCGATATTCTCGACTATTTCCGCGACAAAGATGAGATCGTCGAATCGGGCGACTGGGACGCCCTGCTGAAGAACTACCTGAACAAGCACGTGGCGCTGAACCGAACCGCCCACGCGCTCACCGAACGGGGGCTGTCGTTCATCGCGGCGCCTAACCTGCATCACCGGTAGCCAGCGCTTTTCATCGGGCATAGAAACGGGGCAGCGCGGGCTGCCCCGTTTTTTCGTCCACCGGTCAGCTCAGCTGCCTGAGGACCTCGTTATACTCCTCGTCGCTGATGCCAAAGTAGTTTTCCGGGCCGGGAAATGCGCCGCTGATAACCTCCTCCACGTATTTCTTCAACCCGTTGAGGATCACCTCCCCGGCATTGCCATATACCCTGGCCATTTTGGGTGTGAACTTGGGATACAACCCGAACATATCGTGGTAAATCAGAAGCTGCCCGTTGGCGACTGCCCCGGACCCCAGGCTGATGATCGGAATGGTCGCCCGCTCGGTGATAATCTGGCAGATCCGGTCGGGCACCATCTCAAGCAGGATGGAAAATGCCCCTGCTTCCTCCAGGATACGGGCGTCTTCAATAATGCGCAGCGCCTGCGCAGCGCTTTTACCCTGCACCCGGAACCCGCCCAGCGCGCTCGCGCTCTGAGGAGTCAACCCCAGATGGCCCATTACCGGGATACCTGCCGCCACAATCCCGGCCATCCGGTCGGCCATTTCCTTCCCGCCTTCCAGCTTCACCGCATCGCAGGCGGCCTCAGCCATGAAGCGCCCCGCGTTGCTGATTCCCATTTCAACCGAGGGTTGATAAGTCATATAGGGCATATCGCCAATCAGCCAGACATGGGGCGCTCCCCGCCGCACCGCCTGGGTATGGCGGATCATGTCCTCCATCGTCACCGGCAGCGTGCTGTCGTAGCCCAGCATGGTCATGCCCAGGCTGTCACCTACCAGCACCATGTCGATCCCCGCCTGATCCTGGAAGTAGGCCGTGGGATAGTCGTAGCAGGTAAGCATCGTGATCAGGTCGCCCTCCCGGTATTTCTTATAAAGCATTGGGAGTGTGACCTTCTTCCGTTCTGTCATATCAAACTCTCCTTGTGTGGTGACAGTTGAGGTGGTTTATTGATTGTAATCAGGTGCCGATAGCACACATGATGATCTTATTGTACACCAGTTGTTGAGCATAAAGGCAGAATCAGCCATAGGGCAGGCGGCTGACCCGCCGGGAGGTGATATACAGCACAAGCAGGGACAGTCCAGCCTGCCCCGCCGCAATCAGCAGCAGGCTGAGTATGGCCGAAATTCCCCCCAGGCTCAGGAGGATCGCCGGCTCAACCTCCAGGAACCGCTGGGCCCAGAGCGGCAGGGCTGGCATGAGCATCAGCGGCAGCATGAGCAGCTGGACAATCACGCCGGCCATCTGGCTGAGTAAATAGCTAACCGCGCCCAGCACCACCCGCGCGCCGACGGCGGTCAGCAGGCCGCCGGTGCGCGTCCTGGCCCAGGTGGACGCAAACAGGCCCACCGAGGCAAAGATCGCCACCTCCAGGATTGGCGAGACCAGGTAGTAGACAGCCAAAAGCAGGGCAAACACCAGGACGATACCCACCGCAATAAGGTAGCTCGCGACCAGCCCTGCCGGGACATTCAGCGAGCTGATATCAGGGAGCGGCGCGCTGCCCCCTCCCGCCACCGGGCTGCTGTAGACCAGCAGGAGCAGCAGCACGCCCACCGGCAGGCCGATCAGGAAGAGAAAGCGGGTGAGGATCACGGCAATTACCGGCGCCTTGATCTGCTGCATCGCAGCACTGAACTTGGCAAGCGTGATCTGGCGCGACGGCATATTGGTCAGGCGCAGCAGGCCCAGCGTATCCGCTTCCACCTCGGCACTGATGGTCGT
>JAFGNO010000148.1 GCA_016926985.1 Anaerolineae bacterium | reverse complement strand
CCGCGATAAGGGTCGACAAACCAGCCCAGCCCGTAAGCAAACAGGGTGGTGTTAAATAACTGCATATCCACCCCACCGGCGGGGCGCAGCATGTGGGGTTTGTGCAGTTGGGCCAGATTGCCTGCTGAGACAAACTGCCTCTCCCCGCTTCGCCCGGCGTTGATATGCACCTTCAGCCAGGTGACCAGATCTCCCAGCGAACTGTGGATCGACCCTGCCGGGCTGCCGGATGGGTCCACGTAAAACGGAATTGGCTCGATTTCTTTAGTGCTCCGCTTCACCCGGTAGGGCATGGCATAGTTATCAGTGTTGTCGACCATCCCCTGATAGGTCGCCCAGGTAGCGGTCATCCCCAGCGGCTCGAAAATCCGCTGGTGCATCAGTTCTTCCCAGTTCTCTACCCCTGCAATCCGGGCGGTCAGGTGCCCAACCACCTCAAACATCATGTTGTTGTACTGCCACTTTTCCCGGAAGGTGCCGTTAGGTTTCAGGTACCGCAGCTTCTTGACGATTTCGTCATGGGTCAGCCCGGTGCCATACCAGACGGCGTCGTGGCGCGGCAGGCCGGTGCGGTGGCTCAGAAGGTCGCGCAGGGTGGCGTGCTGGGTGGCGTATTCATCGTTCAGCCGGAACTCCGGCATCACGTCGCGGAGTGGCTTATCCCAATCCATCAGGCCTTCATCCACCAGTAGCGCTGCGCCCATCGTGGTGAATGCCTTGGTCATCGAGGCAATCGGGAAGCAGGAATGGGCTGTCACCGGATCACCGGTTTGGATGTTCCGGAGTCCATAACCTGACATATACAGCACATCGTCCTCCCGGATCACTGCCACCGCTGCGCCTGGCGCATGCCACGAGTCCAGGGTTTCTTCAATATATGCTCCAAGTCCGTCAATTCTATTGCTCATGGGGTTGCTCCTCAGGCTAGCTGTACAAAAAGGGGCCGGATACCGGCCTCATATTGATGTGATAGGACAATTCTGTGGCTATCCTTCTGGGACATACCACCCTACAGCCAGCGTCCCCGGCCCGGTGTGGGTTCCGGTTGCCGGGCTGAGCAGGCTGGTTAGGAGCACTTCCGGGGTCAGTTCTTCCATAATGCTTTCATTCAGCGAGTTGGCTTCTTCCTGGCACATGGCATGGGCGGTGCTGATCAGCGCGTTGTCGCGTCCCCTGGCAACATGTTTCACCAGCGCCTTCAGGTTTTTCAGCGCACCGCTTCGTTCGGTGAACCGGGCGTAACCGGTGATCTCCCCTTCGTGGACGGTCAGCATGGGCTTGACGCTCATCTCGGTCTGGGCAAGGTAGGCTGCCCCGCCAATTCGCCCACCTGAGGCCAGGTATTTCACCGAATCGACCAGGAAAAAGATCCGCGCCTGCTCGCGCATGACGGTCAGTTCTTTGATGATCGCTTTCAGCCTGGAGCCGGTTTGCGCCATCTTTGCGGCCTGATAAACCAGCAGCCCCTCGGCCACGCTGGCGGTCAGGGTGTCAAATACCGTCACCCGCTTGTCCTCAAATTCCTGGGCGGCCTGGGTCGCATTTTGAAGACACTCGCTGAGCTTGCTGGAGACATGAACCGATAGAATCTGCGCGTCGGCGTCATCGGTAATGATCTGGCGGTAGGCAGCCAGAAAGTCCTCAACAGTGGGAGGGGTAGTTGTTGGGATCTCTTCTGAGGTTGCCAGCCGCTCGTAGAACCCGGCATCGCTGATATCCACGCCTTCTTTCAGTTTCTCACGCCCAAACCACACGTAAGAATGCATGACCGCAATGCCCATGGCATCTGCCGTCTCTCTGGGAAGGTTAGCCTGTGTGTCAGTTACTATCCAGATCATCGTCTCCCCTTATCAACTGGAACAATCGGGCAGCCGCCTGAGTTGGCTACTCACAGTATACATCAGTTGCCGTTCGATGCTAGTGGGCTGATTTTGGAACACTGCATTTTATCTTTTCGCCGGTTTTATCTACACTATTGGCCATTACACCAAATGGAAGGGTGCACCCATGGAATTTACCCGCTACCAGCTTTACGATCTCCTTAATCGCCCCGGGCCATTGTGGCTGGTAGGCGCTGACTTCAGTGGAGCCTCCCTCAATGATGCCGGCTTTAAAGAAGCCAACTTGCAGGAAGCGAATTTCTCAGGCGCCGACCTGCCAATGGCTGACCTCCAGGGCGCAAAGCTCTACCAGGCGAATTTCACGGGCGCGCAGCTGACCTGGGCCAACCTCACCGCTGCCCAGGCTCCCTGGGCGAATTTTGAGAATGCTGACCTCGCCCGCGCCCTGTGCCTGGATGCCATGCTGGGCGTGGCGAATTTTCAGAACGCTTACCTGTGGGGGATAAACCTTCAAAACGCCTTTCTGCGCAAGGCTAATCTGAAAGGCGCAAGACTCCACGAGGCCAATCTGCTGGGTGCTAACCTGGAGATGGCCCGCTTCGACGAGACAACCATCCTCCCGGACGGCAAGCCCTGGTCAGAACCGGTTGATATGGCACGGTTTACCGACCCACGTCATTCAGATTTCTGGCGTTCATCGGAGGAAGGCCTCCCGTCCCATGAGCCGCCGCCGGAGGAACCAGCCGGAGAAAACAGGAAATCCTGATCTGTGGTATGCTGAGGGGCAGGGGAGAGTAATGTGATGAGGACTCAAGGCCACTCAGCATGCAGGTTGTGCCGCAGCCTTCCAGACCGGGTTTCGGAGCGCTATATCGGGGCGGTGCTTACTGGCGATCCACTGCCTGCTGCCGCCCGCCAGCTTGAAGTGATTGGTGCTCCCCTTTTCAGCGACGATCCCGCTCGCTCCCGGTCGTGCCTCAAACGCTGCCCTCAGTGCGGGACCTACTATTCCTGGAAAATGAACTATCTTTCTCTACCGGATGGTGACGGGGAAGAGGTTATCCTGACTCGCCTGGAGCCTGAAGACGGCGAGCAGCGCGCGCAGGATGTCCAGGCGATTGTGCAGGAGACCAACACGCGTTTCATTGCAGATGCCCGCTACGCGATGCACGCGCTCCAGCACTATGACGATCCCGGCGATCTGGAACGCGCAACAGCATTCATCCTGGGCGGCCTGCTGCGCTGCCATGATATTACCTTCGCCGTGCCTGACCTGATCACCACGCTGGAGCGGCTTTCTCCCGACCCGCCCTACGATATTGTGGTCAGCCGCATCCTCCTGATTTTCACGAAGCTGGTCAGGATGGCTCAGAATGAACAGGATGCTGCTTCAATTGCCCGCATCCGCGACCAGTTGCTGGCGGCTGGTCTTGAGCAGCACCAGGAGGCGCTCCAGCCGATCCTTAACCAGGCGGACAAACTGCTGGGTTCGCTTGCAGGTGGT
>JAFGNO010000147.1 GCA_016926985.1 Anaerolineae bacterium | reverse complement strand
CCCAGCTCACCAAACGACTGGCCCTGAGCAACGATCCCCACAGCACGTTCCACACCCTGTTCGTCGACTTTGATGACCAGTGCATAGCCATCTAAAACAAGGTACATACCATCCGGGTGATCGCCCTCCACAAAAATATTCGTCTGTGCCGGGAACTTCAGTTCCTCGGCCATATCCTGCAAAATCTTGAACTCTTCCCCTTCAAATTTCCAGGAAACCTCCCAGAAATCGGCGTCCTGGGGCATGAATGCATTCATTTCTTTTTCCTCCCACCTTGGGAACACCTCCCAAATCATCCATCGGTATACAACAAGCTTGTCATTCGTACAAGTTAACCAGAGGGCACTGTGATTTAAATCCCCATTGTTGACGGCAGGACAATTCCACGATACTGTGTGCTGACGTTTTCAGACAGGGGTATCCAATGGATCAAGATACTTCACCACCCATCTGTGATTATGAAGGTTCAACCTACCGTTCTGATTTCTGGGAGGGGCAGGGGCGCGAGTATGAAGACCTGGCTGAGCGAATTGCCATTCGCCGGCTGCTTCCCCCCGCAGGTCAGAACCTCATTGAGATCGGTGCGGGTTTTGGGCGGTTAGCTACACTCTATCAGGGCTACGAACGGGTTGTGTTGTTTGATTATTCCCGGTCGCAGCTCGAGTATGCTCGCCAGATTTATGGAGACAAAGGCTTTTTATATGTTGCGGGAGATATTTACAAAGCTCCCTTTGCTCCAGGTTTCTTTGATACAGTCCTTATGGTGCGCGTTTTACACCACATGAAAGATCCACCGGCAGCCCTGAGCACAATCAGGTATATGATGCATAAAGACAGCATATTCATCCTCGAATATGCCAATAAACAGAACCTGAAGGCCATTTTACGCTGGCTTCTTAGGCAGCAGAGCTGGAATCCATTCTCGCTTGAGCCGGTGGAATTCGTGGAGCTGAACTATGATTTCCATCCCCGTTATGTAAAACAAATGCTGTCGGATTTGGACTTCACGCCAGGACGGGTATTAACTGTTTCCCATTTCCGGATCGGTTTCATCAAGCGGGTTGTCCCTGCCAGGATTCTGGCAGCATTAGACTCGGTGGCCCAGTTGACCGGTGCCCTGTGGCAGCTTTCGCCCAGCGTCTTTATTCGCAGCCAGGCTTCCAGCGCCGACTCGACAGCGCCTGAAGGCGCATTCTGGCGCTGCCCGACCTGCGGTGGATTTTCCCTAGCAGAGGAGGAGCCGGGCTGTCTCTATTGCACCGACTGCACTGCCCGATGGGGCATCCACAATGGCATTTACAACTTCAAAGAACCCCTGAAATAACACACAAAGGCGGGCTTGGCCCGCCTTTGCATCCTGTTCAACCATTTTGCTACTGAGTGGCTGGCTCCGGGACCATTCCCTCAAGAATTCGTTCCAGGGCCATTGTGTGGCTGCAGACGCCACGCGACTGGAAAAAATCGCAGTCACATTTCCAGTCTCCATGTGAGAAATGAACGGTATGCGGGTTGTTTTCACCATCAAATGTCACCGAGAACTGCTCAAACCGGATCCGTTCACGCTCTTCGGCATACCGCTTGGCCTTCTCGATTTTACCGATCATTCCATAATCCATCAGGTGTGCCTCCTATTAGTTTGACTGCGTTGATAAATAAACGAAAACACGCAGAACAAGTCCTGCGTGTTGGTTCACGTGTAATCGCCTGAAAAAGCTATGGCAGTAACTCCGCTCATAATAATTACAGTATAGAGATAAGCTCTGATTGAGTCAAATTTGCTAAAGTGCCCTGAGGCGTTTGACATAAGGCATAAAACCCCCTATGATACGACGCAGATAGAGAGTCTACCTCTAAGCCATTCTGACCAACGAGGAGGCGTAGACTATGCAGCCGGGCGCAAGGTTTCGGCTGGTTGTCCGTCGTGGCCCACAACCCAACCAGCAACATGAATTAAATCGCGATACGATTACCATTGGTCGCGATATCACCAACGACATTGTTGTCAATGATCCAGAGGTCTCGCGTCACCATGCCCGTCTGGTACGCACCAGTGCGGGCTTTGAAATCGAAGACCTGCGCAGCACAAATGGGACCTTCATAAACAGGCACCGGGTGACCACTCCTCAGCCACTGTCAAACGGCGACCTGATTGGTCTGGGCGAGACGGTGACCCTTGCTTATGAAGTGGTGTCCGGAAAAGCCGAACCTACCGTGGTGGCGGGCGGCGCAGGTTCCCCCTACGCCCAACAACCCATTCCGCAGCCAGCGCCCCAGGTACCACCACCGCCGGGAGGCATGCCATATCCACCCCAGCAGCAGCCTGTCTACGCTGCACCGATCCAGGATTCGGGAGGGGAGCGCAACCGCTGGATTATCATTGGCTGCGCAGGGCTGACGCTGATTTTCTGCTGTGTGCTGGTGGCCGCTGCGATCATCATCGATCAGCAGAATCTCTACTGTGATATTCCCATCATGCAAAATATCGAGTTCTTCTGCGTGCCTTGATTGGGCATCCAATGCGAAGCAATCACAAAAAAGCGGCTGTCCGATAAGACAGCCGCCTGGTTTTGCCCCATCGTGTTTACTGGTTGCTAAGGACAATAAGGATCGCCACCAGACACGAGCAGGCACAGCAGGCGACGATCAGCACACTCCCCCCGATCAAGACCCACTGCTGCGTCTTGCGGTCGGAGATGCCAATCTTAGCAAGAAGTCCCCATATCCCGCCTTCCGAGCTGGCTGGCTGTGCTGGTGCCGGAGACGCGCTGTAAACCGGCGGGGAGGGCGTTCCCATCGCTGGCGGTGTCTCCTGAACCGGGTGCGCATCCTTTACGGGTTCAGCTTTTTGAGCAGCAGACGCTGCTGGGGCAGGCGTAGCCGACCCTGCTGCAACCCATTCGTCATCAGCCGGTTTTGCTGCCGCTTTGACCTTTGGTTTCGCCGGAGCGGATGGCACTTTGGCTGTTACCCATTCATCCGCTTTCTCTTTGGCCTCTGCCGTACCGCCCGCCTCTTCCTGAGGGGCCATCATCATTGTTTCAGGCGAGTCGTCCTCTGCCTCTGGCAGCGCTTCTTCCTCTTCAAGGGGATTGTTTTCTTCATCACTGAACATAAGTCGCTCCATTCAAGGTATATACATGGGTGTTTTTCTCACTATACGTGTGTTTGGTATGCCGGGCAAATCACCCCGGCTGCTCATCATGTGGTCGTAAAAACAGGGAAGGGATAACAGCCACAAAGCAGATAACCGAAGCCACCAGCAGCATCTCATTGATAACCGTTGTTGCCGCAGATATGCCAATTTCGTTTAAGACGGCATTGGTAAGAGGCCCTGCCTGTGCGTTGCGCATCTGCTCAATCAGGATATTGGAGCGCCTCAGCCCATATGCCGTCATGATTGACGTCCCAAATGTCATCCCGATCAGCCGCATAATAAGCACCAGCGCCGAGGCAATGCCTCGCTCAGTATCCCTCACTGCATTGATCACTGTGGTTCCCACAGGTGCTACGGTAAGGCCCAGGCCGATCCCGGCCATTGTCATGTGGACCCCCATGACCCACAGATGCATATCCGACACCCAGGTGCGACCCAAGTAAAACCCAGCAGTGGCCAGAATAAGCCCTGCCGTGGTCGGTATGCGATAGCCAAAGTGCTCGGTCAGCCACCCACCCGGCACACTGGCCAGCGCCATCGGAATGGTCAGGGTTCCCAGCAGAATGCCACTGAGAAGTGCTGCCTGATCAAGATTCTCCGCAATCACCGCATTGATGAACAGGGGAACAGACACCAGCCCAACCATCAGGCAGAATCCAACCAGGAGATTGATCCCGCTCGCCAGTGAAACGTTCCGCTTTCTGAAATATGTCAGGTCAAACAGCGGGTGGGTACTGCGTCGCTCAAGCAGGACATAGGCAATGAATGCCCCACCGGCGACCATCAACACTGGCACGGCATATGGGGGCAGGGGAGGGGTGTCCGAAAAACTGGCTGTACCGCTCTCAGTGCTGCCCCCCAGCCCAATATTCAGTCCTATTAACGCCAGCGTCAGCAGTGCCGCTCCGACCCAGCCGATCCGGGTTGCTGTATGGGTCCTCCGGGCAGAGATGAGTGTGAACACAGCCGCAGCAGTAAGCTCAAGAACCAGCACCAGAGCCAGCCAACCTGCGCCCAGAATCGCATCAGCAATCTGTGCCATACCCGCCGGGAATATGGCCCGCAGAATCTCGGCGGCAGCAAGCACATTGACTACCACCAGTCCAATTGACACCAAAACCCTGGCAGGCCGATTCTGCCCGCCTTCCCCATGGCTGCCGGCGATGGCGTCAAGCTGCCTCCATGTAATAATCGCGATGAGCGTGGTCACGGGAATATTGATCCAGAAGAGCACCGGCCAGTCAACAACCTGGACCATCAATCCACCGTAAAGGTGCCCTAGCACCCATCCGGCAGTATCTACAGCACCAACCACACCAAGTGCCGTAGCCCGGTGAGCCGGGGGATAAAGATCGCCGACCAGCGCCATGCTGACCGGAACCATCGCCCCGGCGCCCAGCGCCTGGATCACGCGCCCGGCTATGAGCGCATAGAGTGCCATATAGGCTGTGTCTGGCCTGCCGCCCTGAATCAGACGAAAGAGGCTGCGCATCCACTCTGTGGGCGCGAACATACCAATGGCAACCAGCCATGATCCCAGGATGAAGATCAGCAGCGCCAGGAAATACGTTCGCCGCCGCCCGATCACGTCCGAGACGCGACCCATAATGGCCACACTGACGGTGTATGCCAGTAGATAGCCGCTTACCAGCCATGATGCATCATCTGCCCCGGTCTGGAACGGAATCTCCAGATCGATCAGCAGTTTTGGCAGCACCGCCGAGATGATAGTCAAATCCAGTGCGCCAATGAACACCGGCAGGCAGATCAGCGCAAGAATTAAACCCGACCTGGCGATGAGTGTGTGTAAGTTGGGCTGTGTGCTCATTTATGCTCCTGTCGGCTGTAGGGTCTGCCCGGTAACTTCTCCACAGGATATAACCCCGGATACAGGTTGCAGCATCACTATACACATGGGAAGATCATGAGGCCCTATCCCAGCCAGTAGTGTTTACAACGAATGGGCAAAAACAGCATCTAACATACTGCAACCACCTGACAGAATAGGGTTCCTAAACTATGGCACAGTCGAAACAAAGTATAAAGCACCGGCGTAAAAAGCGAGGCATGCAGTCTGTCCTGATGATCGGTGCAGGAACACTTCTGTTGGCTCTTGCCGTTGTTGCTGTTCTCTCTGGTCTGGATGGCAGCGAAGATGACGGAATTTCGATCCCGCTGCTGGATGGAACCTCCGTCTCACTCTCTGACTTTGCAGGGCAAACGGTCGTCTTAAACTTCTGGGCGACCTGGTGTCCACCCTGTCGGGCCGAGATGCCCCTGCTGGATGCCTATTACCGGGAATACCGGGAGGATGGATTGGTCATGATTGCCATCAACTCCGGAGAAACAGCAGTGGCAGCCGCCGGTTTCTTCCAACAGAACGGGTTTGCGATTCCGGTTGGGCTTGATCCCGATGGTCACCTTGGCAACCAGTTTGGTGTAACCGGCCTGCCGGTCACCCTCGTCATCAACCCCCAGGGAGAGATTCACTACCGGCACGCCGGGATGATCGACCGGTCCATACTGGATGGGCAAATCACCCCGTTGCTGTCCGGTGGATAAGGGCAGGCTTACCCTTCCTGGTGCGGGATCACACAGATAAAGCGCAGGACGCCTTCGCCCTGGTTGAAGAAACCATGTTCTTCATCCGGCGCCACATAGACTACTGTACCGGTTTCAATGGGTTTATCTCCTTCGCTGGTGCGCACCACGCCCCTGCCAGCCAGCACAAACACCTCGTGTTCAAAGGCATGGGTGTGATAGGGGGTATTGCAGCCCGGCTGCACCTCAATCACCCGCATCGCGAAATTGGGCGCGCCGTCGTTCTTCCCGATCACCCAACGGATGTTCACGCCCTTCACATCACTAAAAATCTCGGCGGGTGTGCTGGTATAAGGCTCAACTTTCATCGGTACCTCCGACACAATATCATGCCCCTAAACGGGCAATCTCGTCCTCAATAACCTTATCCACATCGAGTTTCTTGAACAGCGGTACCGGCTTTCCCAGGCGCTGTCCAGGAGGCAGGGTTTCGGGAACCCATCTGCCGATGGCCTTTGTCCCATCATAGATCAACGCCTCGTGAGAGGAGCTTTCCTCCTCATAGATCGCGATCATCTGGTCCCCGAAAATCTGGCCCCCAAAGCCCAGCATCTCGTGCAGGCGTTGGGATGTAAAAGGCAGGAACGGGGCCAGCAGGATTTTGAGATGGTTGATTGCCTGCAAAGCGGTATAAACCGTCCGGGCAGCAGCCTGCTTGTCCTCTTTAATAACCCCAAACCATGGCGCTGCATCAAGATACACATTGACCTCGCGGGCCAGCGCCATGGCTTCGTCCAGCGCCCGGCGCAGCTTGACGCCACTGAGCGACGTTCCCACGGTATCAAACCCTCCGGCAGTCTTATCAAGAAGCGCCCGGTCATTGTCGCCAAGGTCGCCGGGGAGAGGGATCAGCCCATCCCAGTTTTTATGGGCAAACTTCAACACCCGGTTGACCAGATTGCCCCACCAGGCAACCAGTTCGTTGTTGTTACGGGCCACAAAGTCTTCCCAGGTAAAGTCCGTGTCGCGCGTCTCTGGCATCATCGCTGTCACGTAGTAGCGGATTGCGTCCGGGTCATAGCGGGTCAGGATATCCGGCAGCCAGACCGCCCAGTTGCGGCTTTTTGAAAACTGCGACCCCTGCACATTCATATACTCATTCGCCGGGACATCGTAGGGCAGGGTAATTGGCGTATCCGACTCTTCATTGTATATGCCGGAAACCCCCATCAGTTCGGACTGCCAGATCACAGTATGGAAGGGAATATTGTCTTTTCCTAAGAAATTATAGATTTTTGCTTCCGGGTTATACCACCAGTCTTTCCAGGCATCCGGCTGGCCCATGTTATTGGCCCACTCCACCGATGCGGTGAAATAACCCATTACCGCCTCAAACCAGACATACAGGCATTTGCGCTCCCACCCCTCAAGCGGGACGGAAATCCCCCACTCAATATCACGGGTGATGGGCCGCCCGCGCAGGTCTTCCACCATATTCCGGGCAAAGTTGATCACATTAGGACGCCAGTAATCCTTGTTTTCCAGGTAGGTGCGCAGGGCATCCTTGAACTGGGCCAGGTCGAGGAAATAATGCTCGGTATCCCGGATGACCGGCGCAGTCCCGGTGAACTTGCTGCGCGGGCTGACCAGCATGACCGCATCAATCAGTTTCCCGCAGTTATCGCACTGATCACCCCGCGCCTCTTCATAGCCACAGTGATAGCAGGTGCCCTCCACAAACCGGTCGGGCAAAAAGCGCCCTGCCTTTTCATCATAGAGAAGCTGCTGCGTCTCTCTGTAGATCGCCTCATTTTCCAGCAGGCGCAGGAAAAAATCCTGGGCGATCCGGTGATGGTTCTCAGTGTTTGTATGGGTGTACAGGTCATAACTGATACCCAGCGCCTTCTGTGTCTCAAGAAACCGGTGATGATATTTCTCAAACGTCTCGCGCGGTGATGATCCCTCCTTTTCGGCAGCAAGGATAACCGGTGTGCCATGCGAGTCAGATCCTGACACCATCAACACGCGACTCCCCTTGAGCCGGTGATAGCGGGCAAAAATGTCAGCAGGTAGAAAATTCCCTGCGAGGTGGCCTACATGCAAATCACCATTGGCATAGGGCCACGCCACGGAAACGTGTATTGTCTCAGCCATTGATTGTCCTCTTTTCTTCTCCAAAGTCATGTTTGTTCTAACAAAAACCGCCAGCGCGGAGCTGGCGGCCAGTTTACCGGCCTTATGCCTGGGAGGTGTTATCTGTTCATGCACAACACCCATCATCACGAGACGTTCCGCTGGCTCGTGACCACGGCAGGCTGCGCATCGGCATCACGCGGCGCGGCGCATTAAACAGCGCTCGCATATTGTACTCCATTCTCAACCAGTCCTGTGTGCTTTCTCAAGCAAGATTGAATCAATTATACCGTATCTGTCAATCTGCTCCGACTTGAACCGTAAACAGCTGCACCGAGCCGGCTTCTGACTGGGGTCGATCAGTCTGTATCTCCACGATTCTTGTCCCATCGCCAGGATCGTACAAACCAATCTCAACCGAGTATGTACCGGCAGGGGCTCCCGCCGGAATGTTGAGATGATACACATCCCGCAGCAGCACGCCGGTTTCCCACAGCGTTGTATCAGCTCTCCCCTCCTGAGGCGGGTGATCTTGCCCGCCCCACATGATCGAGCCATCCTCTCTGGGAGGGCCCAGCAAATGCGTGAATACCGTCAGGCTGCTGGTTGATGAGTTCAATGGGCGCCAGAATAATTCCAGCGTGAAGTCCTCACCGGGGGTCAGTTTGTCAGGTGCAGGCCGTGTGGTATACCCCACCAGCTCAACCAGGTCTGTGAAGATGATTTCGGTGTGCTGGTCGATATCCTGTTCAGACGCCTCATACCCGGCGTAAAGCTGGACCAAAAAATCTCCCGCAGTCCGCTCTCCCACCAGTTGCATGGATTCGGACAGCCAGGATTGAACCATCTGCTCAGCATCCCAGTAGGGATCGGGCTGTGGCAGAAACCAGATATAGGAATGGGCCTTGGGGAGAGATTCCAGTATGCTTTGCGGGGAGATACCGGGAGCTTCCGGCAGTAACACAACCTGTGCCGTGTTGTCATAGTAATACAGAAAGGTCGGATCCGGGTAATTGCGTATTACGACATCCTGCGGACTAACTTCTGTGTTGAGCACCGTCATCAGGATGCGCCAGTCGGGAGCTTTTTTAAAATCCGGGTTGAAGTAGTAATGTCCCAGCCCAAGAGCATTCAGACCAACCAATCCCGCGAGGACAACTCCTCCCAGCGCACAGCCGATCCGCTGCTGCTTTAATTGGTAAAACATCGCTGCACAGGCAGCAGCAATGAGCACAATCCAGGCGGGTGTGCTGGATGCCACATACCTGGGACGAAAGTAGCCGCGCCCCAGCACCCATTCGACGAGAGCAAGCATCAGCAGCGGAGCCAGCGTATAAAGAGTGAGCACAAATGCCGGCCTTCCCCGGTATCTCCACCAGACTATTCCCAAACTGACCAGCGCCAGGCATACAGCCAGGTAAGCCGCCCACCCGCCTTCCTGTGGGACACAGGAAATCGTTTGCAGTGGAGCAGGCAGCGTTTCCCCAAAGAGAAAAGCCTGTGCTGCCCAGGGCAAATTGACCGGGCCCGCTGTGGGCGCATAACCACCGGTGTATAAACGGGGCTGCACAAACCACGGAGCAAGCAAAGCCGCCAGCGCAGCCTGGGCAATCAACCAGCTTTTTAGCTTCTGGCGATGCTGCCAGATATGAGAAAGGCCAATCACGCCATGCACAGCCAGGATAAAAAACTCCAGGTAGAAGGTGTAAAGCGACAGGGCCATCAGGGCGACATATCCGCCCCAAAACAAAGCGTCCCGCTCCGCCCTGAGCGCCAGCAGGAGAAGCACCGTGGCTGTGGCGCTGAGTGCGATCCACAGAGCTGTACTTCTCAAATCCTGTGAAAACCAGATTTGATAGGGGTTGATTACCCAGAGAAATCCGGCCAATAGACCTGCCCGGTCAGAAAACAGGAGCCTCCCCAGCTGATACACTGCTGCAATGGTCGCTACGCCGGACAGCACAGATAGGTACCGGGCAGCAAATTCGCTGCTGCCAACCAGTTTCACCCAGCCGACAATGCTCAGCACCGCAAATGGAGGATGGGGTTCAACCCCTGCCATCGGCCCCAGGATGTCGCGCAGCGACTCCATCCACACAACCATGGTGAATCCCTCATCACCGCGAAGTGGCGAAGCATCAAGACGCCAGACACGCAAAAAGAATCCCACCATCAGCAGTGCAAGGAGAAGCAGCATCTGCCCGTTTGAGCCAGCCAGGCGTTTTCGTGAGTTATCCATGAGGAGAATTGTAACGAATGAGGGCGGGTGTGAAAACCGGCGGAGAATCAAATCACCCGGCCAGGTTGTCTGCCGGGTGATTGCAACAGGTATGCCCCCTTGTCAGGCGCCGGTTCCGGCGGGGGGACACCGGGCATCAAAGAACCGTTGGGCGTCTTCACCGAAATCGGCAGACATCATCTCGCCCAGTTTAACACTGGCATTCGCCAGGATATCATCCGCCTCTTCCTGTGTGATGCGGCCATTTGCGATTGCTTCAGCCAGTCGTTCATCCAGATGGGCGATCAGCCCATCCACCAGCGCCTGTGTGTCCCCACCCTCGCTGGTGATTATCGCATCCAGCGTCTGGCCATTTGCCAACTCGCCGACGATAGCGCAGTTATCCAGGCCGGTTTCTTCGCTCACTGCCTGCATCACCGCGCGGACGGCAATGAGCTTCTGCCGGGCAGAGGGCTGTGCGTTTTCGCCACAGCGCCGCTCATAAACCTGCTGTACCCCTTCGCTCATGTCCTCCTCAAATACATCGACCAGACGCTCGGCTGCCCGCACCAGTGCCTGGTCGGCCCGCTCCTGGGTGACCCGACCGTTTGCCACGGCCTGCGCGAGTCTCTCGGCCAGATGGGCATTCAACCCGTCAATCACCACCTGCGACTCGACACCTGCCCCGGCAATAACCTCGTTCAGCGTATTGCCCTCCGACAGGCTGCCCAGGACATCGCAGGCCCCCAGGCCAGTTTGTTCGACCACCTCATGGACAATGCCCAGCGCAATGCGGCTGCGCGCGACTCGGTCGGTGGGCCCCAGCGGGTCCTCACCCTGGGCCGCAACCACACCGGCAGCGCCGATAATCCCAACCGCCGTTAGCGCACCAATTCCCTTTACCAGCCAGGATTTAAACAACATATTTACCTCCAAACCAGCATACTTGTTTTATGAACTCACCTCAAAGATAATGGGGCATTGTCAACAGAATACTGGCAGTTTGTAAATTGATTGTAAATTCGTCATATATAATGGAGATGAAGACAAACGGCTGATTATCTTTAGTCCGAAAGGTAGAAGAGATGAAGACTCGCACTATTGTTCTGGTAATTGGTGTTTTGCTGCTTACAATCCTGGCCTGCAATATTACCGGCGCGGTTGAGGAGCCAACGCCATATCCAACCTACACACCTGCACCAACCTATACATCTTACCCTGAACCGGAACCGCTACCGACCTACACACCATATCCTGAACCAGAAGGTCCTGAGATTTCCCCTTATGTCATCGGCCTGGGCCCAGATACTGCATACGTGCTTGGCGAGATCGGCGAAGTGCTGGTTGACCTGGGCTGGGAAATTCTTAGTGAATCGCCCGATTTGCTGATTCTCCAGGCTGAAGACAGCCTGATCCTCACGATCAAGTATCTGTATGATGACCCGGTAGGCCGGGTGATTATCAACGCGCCCTTCTTTGGGGTAGGGGCAACCAATCTAAACTTTGCCGCGTTACAGTACTTTAATGAGTTGAATACCAACCATGATATTACCAAGGTATCCGTCCGGGATGACGGCGACGTGGACCTGGAGACGACCTTCCCGGCAGTTAATGAACTGGATATTGAAGCCCTGGACGTGTATATGCGGGTATACAGTGCGCTGCTCAACGACTGGATATTTGATTACATGATCGATTATCTGGAGTAAGGGCTCAGTGAACCTTATGCAACCTCGTTATGCTCCATCCACAGTTGTTTCGGCATTGAATATCGAGGGTGTATGAGGGTTCTTGTCTATACCGGTAAAGGTGGAGTTGGCAAGACCAGTGTTGCGGCAGCCACGGCACTGCGCTGTGCAGAGCAAGGCTACCGCACACTGGTTATCAGTACAGATACGGCGCATTCTCTCGGCGACTCGCTCCAATCGGCCCTCGGTCCAGAGCCGTCGAATGTTGCCAGCAATCTGGACGCGCAGGAGATTGACGTCCGGTACTCCATCGACAAATACTGGGGTAATTTTCAGCAATTCATTGTGAGCCTCTTTACCCAGCGCGGCACCGAGGACATTGTTGCCGAAGAGATCGCGATCATCCCCGGACTGGAAGAAGGGGCCAGCCTCCTGTGGTTGAGCGAATACGCAGCAGATGACCGCTACGGCGTGGTGATCATTGATGCTGCACCAACAGCGGAAACGCTACGGCTGCTCAGCTTGCCGGACGCGGCGCGCTGGTGGATAGAAAAATTCCTTCCACTGGGCAAGACCGCAGCCCGTTTCATTTCCCCGGTGGCACGCCCATTCGGGGTGAATGCCCCGGATCTGGAAACCCTGAAGACGGTTGAGCTTCTCTTTGATACGCTGGACGAGGTCCGCGCCATGCTTGCCGATCGGACTGTGTCATCCATGCGGATGGTGGTCAACGCTGAGCGGATGGTCATCAAGGAGACGCAGCGAACCTACACAACCCTGAACCTGTATGGTTACCCGGTAGATGCGGTTGTGTGTAATCGCCTGATCCCCGCTACGGTGACTGACCCCTACTTTCAGGCCTGGAAAGAAACCCAGAGAAAAAATATCGACCTGATTCACGAGTGTTTTGATCCCCTGCCGCTGCTGACTGCCCCACTCTTTGAGCATGAAATGGGCGGGCTTCCCTTGTTGAGAGAAATGGGAACAGCGCTTTTTGGTGATTCTGACCCCGCAGCGCGGTTATATGAAGGCGAAACACAGTCACTTAAGCAGAATGAGGATGATACCTACACATTGACCATGCCCTTGCCCTTCGCGGACAAGGAGAAAATTGACTTATATCGTGGGGATGATGAGCTTACATTGAGCATTGGTCCATATCGGCGGAACATCGTACTGCCCCGCGCGCTCTGGCCCCTGGAGGTCAGGGAGGCACGATTAAAAGATGGCACGTTATCGCTTCTTTTTGCCCCACCGGATTTGGATTGATCCGATTACCCATCACTGAAGGAGGAAGTCCATGAGGAACAGCTTGAAGGTCATATTGTCTGGACTGGTTATTGCTGCGCTTATACTTGCCGGATGCCGCCAGGAACAGGCCACACCCGAAGAAATACTTGCTGAGGCGGCGGACACCATGGCAGCCATTGAAACTCTGGAGTTCACCATTGACCGCGAGGGTGATCCCATATTGCTCAGTGAGGAGTTAGGCGCTTCACTGCTCTCGGTTGAGGGGGTCTACCGGGACCCCGGCGATGTCTTTGCCACAGCCAGGGTGGAAATCAGCGGGCTTGTTGCCGAGGCGGAAATCCTCTGGCTGGAGAGCGGCGCCCTGTACCGGCTCCCGCCCATGATCCCGGATTGGACTCAGTTGGTTATCGCATTTGAGGCATCTGATATCTTCGACGACGAGGTTGGGTTGCCTGCCATCCTGCGCGGGTTAGAAAACCCGGAGTTGGTGGGAGAAGAGGATGTGGAGGGTGTTGAGGCTCACCATATAACCGCAGCCGCGAAGGGGGAGGATATCGCCAATCTGGTTGGCGGCGCGGTGGCTCCTGGGCCTGTCACAGTAGATGTCTGGGTCGATCAGAAGACCAGCGAGGTGGTTCAGGTTTCCGTCACTGAAGAAACAGGCGATATGTGGCTGCTTTATCTCTACAGCTTTGGCGCAGAGGTCGATATCCCCACGCCATAACTGACCGGCAGCAGAGATCGTCCCTGGCTGAGGCCTGACGATCCAACATGGCAACGTTCACAGTTAATGGCCATACTCTGTACTATGCGGTGCGCGGCAATCTAAAACACCTGCCGCTGGTCTGGCTTCATCATGGACTTGGGTCATCCGCAGATTGGGACAACCCGGTTTCGCGTTTCTCAGATCGCTACTATTCGCTGGCAGTTGATCGCTGGGGATACGGTAAGTCAGACCCAAGGGAAGCATTCGATACCGGCTTTATGGAAGCAGACGCCCATGAGTTATGTGCCCTGCTTGACCATCTGCGCATACGCGATGTCCTGCTCATTGGGCACAGCGATGGCGGCACAGTTGCCCTGCTGGCTGCCGCCCGCCGCCCCGACCTGATCCGTGCCATTGTGGTAGAAGCTGCTCACATCTATTACGAGCCTAAGATGGCTGAAGGCATCAGGCGGCTCAAGGACAAAATCGCCACCGGTGCGCGCGTCCAGGCGGCGCTGGAAGCCGCGCATGGTAGCAAATGGCAGGCCTTATGCGATAATTGGATATCCTACTGGCTGGACAGCCTGGAGATTGGGGCTGCCCTTATCTTGCCAGAGGCGCTGAATACCATCAGGCAGCCCGTCCTTGTTGTGCAAGGCACTGAGGATCAATTCGCCACCATGAAACACGCACAGGATATCGCGGACCGCCTGCGTCAAAGTGAATTGTGGTTGATTCCCAACGCAAGGCATTCTCCCCACAGCGAACTGCCCAACCTGTTTACTGAACAGGTACAAAGGTTTTTTATGTCGCAAAGGCAGGACAGGCAATGACTACTACAGCCTATGTTACGCACCTGGATTACCGGCGTCACACGCTGCCGGGCCACCCGGAGCATGCCGGGAGAATTGAAGCGATCTGGCAGGCGTTTGAAAATGAAAAGCATAAGCTGACGGAAACTATGCTGTCGCTCTCGCCAGTTCCGGTTTCGCAGGATGATCTCCTGCGCGTGCACACACCCCGGCATATTGAAGCTGTCAAACGGGCTTCCGAACAAGGCAACGTCTGGCTGGACCCGGATACCTACACTGTGCCCGGCTCTTACGAGATCGCCTGCCTGTCAGCGGGAGGGGTGGTCCGTGCAGTCCGCGCCGTACTGGATGGAGAAGCTGACAATGCCCTGGCTGCGGTCCGCCCGCCAGGACACCACGCCACCCCGAACCGGGCAATGGGTTTCTGCCTGTTCAGCAATGTGGCAGTTGCTGCACGGCTTGCCCAGGCGACCTATGACTCGGTAAACCGGGTCATGATCGTGGATTTTGATGTGCACCATGGCAACGGGACACAGGATGTGTTTTATGATGATCCAAGCGTGCTGTATGTCTCTACCCACCAGTACCCGTTCTATCCCGGCACAGGTGCGCTTACTGATATAGGCGCTGGCGATTCTAAAGGCACCACCCTCAACATGCCACTCTCAGCCGGGGTCGGGAACAGCGGGTATCAGGCGCTGTATGAGTCCGTTCTCTGGCCCATCGCCCGCCGCTTTAAGCCTGATCTGATTCTGGTCTCCGCCGGGTTTGACGCCCATTGGGCCGATCCGCTGGCAATGATGCAGCTTGACCTGGATGGCTATGCTCACCTGTCCCGTGAGGTGGTGCTGATGGCCGATGAACTGTGTGGCGGGCGGATCGTTTTTGTCCTTGAGGGGGGGTATGATCTGCAGGTCCTGTCGCATGGCATGGTCAATTCAGCATATGCCCTGCTGCACGAGGACAACCTGGTTGACCCGGTCGGGCCGCTGGATGTGGCTGCCCGCCCGGTTGGCGCGCTGCTGGATCAACTGCTTGCCCTCCATGAAATAGGATAACCTGAACCGTTCATGACCGTACTGAGAAAGAAGACCCATGGAAAAACCTGTCACCGTTCCCATCCACAAATACATTGATCAGATTGAAACCTACTACAGCGCGTATGAGGCCTATCAACCCGATCTGGAGACACTGGCCCGGCTGCACGAGGCGCTGCCTGCGGCCTACATCCTCACTCCCAGCCGTGCAGGCTGCCCGGATTGTGTGCGAAATGTTCCCCGGATGGCCCGGATTATCGAACACCTGCCCGGCTGGTCGTGTGAGGTGTTTGACAGCACATCAAATCCAGACCTGCGTGCTAACCTGAACATCACCCGGATACCCACCTTCATCATCTATGACCAGAAAGGTGGGGCTGAGTTGGGGCGCATTGTGGAAAATCCGGTCAGTGGTTCGCTTGAGGTCGATCTGGTCAATATAGTCAATGGCCTCTCAACCTGATCGGCCTGCTGGTATATTCTACTGGCTCAATAGTTTTTCATTACCCAGACAACCAGTTTAGAAGGAGCAAAAATGACCTCATCAACAGAAAAACGACCTGTAACCGCTGAAGATCTCCACCAGATCGCCTATGTCGAGGACCCCCGTGTCAGTCCGGATGGCGCCTATATCGCCTATGTCCATCTTACCGTGGACAAAATAGAAAATGGCTACAAGCGCCATATCTGGCTGATGACGACTGACGGCGGCAAACCGGTGCAGGTCACGCGTGGCGGCAAGGATTCGTCCCCACGCTGGTCGCCGGATGGGAAAACCCTTGCCTTTGTATCGGCACGGAACGAGAAGCCGCAGATTTTCCTGCTGCCGATTGGCGGGACAGGTGGCGAGGCACGCCAGCTGACCAAGCTGGAAAACGGGGCCACTTCTCCCGCCTGGTCGCCAGATGGGACAACGCTGGCGTTTCTGGGGCGTGTGAATGCTGCCGAGCGTGGGAAGGAAGACTCCGGCGAAAAGGACAGCCCACCCGCCAACAAATTTGAGGCCAAGCAGCGCAAAGAACTGAAGGAGTACGAAGAGCAGCAGCGCTGGGATCCTCGCCCCCTGCACCGGATTCCCTACCGGGCTGGCACGTCCTTTCTGGACGACCGCCACGCACAGGTCTACCTGATTTCTGTAGAGGACGATCAGGCAGAACCGCGTCGTCTGACAGACAT
>JAFGNO010000146.1 GCA_016926985.1 Anaerolineae bacterium | reverse complement strand
ATCGATGGCATGGGGCAACTACGATTCGGAATACTACGTAAGCAGCCGAGTAAGCCCTGTGATCCCAATTATTGTCTCGCAGGATACAACCTTCACAGCCGTTCTTACCTTTATTGATGGGCAAATCGAGTTGACTGTAGGAGATATAACGCATACTGGAGCGGTGGCATATGAAGGTGATTTTGACACCCTCTGGATAGGCAATGTTGGCAACAACACGGGTGACATCTACTGCTCCGGTATGATTGAAAGCATTGTGATTGAAAAAATACCTGATCCAGTTGTGTTGTTTGAGGACCAATTTGATAGCACAGAACTGGACAGGGGGGTTTGGAGCCTTGATAGTGAAAGTTCTGAGTATTGTGGTGACGCCTCTGTAACGATGTCAGATGGCACAGTCCAGATATCCAGCGGCACTGCTCACAGTGCTAATTGTGGCATCCGGTCAATTCCACTGTGGACTATCTCAGAGGGAATTACCTACTTACTGGAAGCCCGGATGAAGGATGAAACCGCCGACGGCGGTGGGGCGGTGTTATGTTTCCTGGAAGGTGTTCCATCAGCCTCAAGATCAATGATATCAATGGGTTACCGCACAAACGAGCCAACCATTCATACACTGATCGAAGGAATTGGTGGTGCAAATGACTATACAGAAGTGCAGCTATCAACTGACCCGCGCGAATGGCATATCTATCAAATCCTGATTGAACCACATAGTGTGACATATCTGATTGATGGCGAGGTCATTGAGTCATACGCAACAACAATCCCCCGGGGGAAAACCTACCAACTGAACCTGATCCGTAATTCATACCAGGTAAACCAGACAATGGAAGTTGACTATATCCGGCTGACACAGACCAGCATCCCGCCAGCACCATGACGGCTGCACCATACATTAAGGAAAACACTGCTGTGGCTGACCTGTTGATGCCACGCCGCTCCGATCACCGACGCCAGCCAGGGAGTCGAAAGGTTATCTGTTATCCATGAGCCAGGTAAATAGCCATCCTGACGTGCAGAGAGATGTCGTGCAGAGAGATGTGGGGAGTTTGCTCTACCAGTTCAGGAAACGGGCCGACCTTACCCAACAAGAGCTGGCTTATCGGGCGTATTTTGGCCGGTCAACCATCTCTGATTATGAAAATGGCCAAATGATCCCGAACAGAGATAATCTGCTTCGGCTTATTCATGTGCTATGCAAAGCCCGCGGGATCCGGACCCGGGCTGAAGCTGATGACCTGCTCACTGCTGCTCAATGCAGCCCTTTGAACGACGAGGAACTATTCGAGATTTTTTTTGTTAAATGTGAATCCAGGCGACCTTATCTGGGTTTGCCCGCATATAACAAAGAAAACCACGATGTTTTCTTTGGCCGCAATCAGGAAGTCTCCGCACTCTGCCGACAATTAGCTGAGCATCATCTGGCCCTGTTAGTCGGCCCATCGGGATCGGGGAAATCATCGATCCTGAAGGCTGGCCTTCTGCATTCGCTGGATATGGGGGTCTTACCGGGCAGTGAACAGTGGGAGGCCATCGATTTTCACCCGGATACTGGCACGGGGGATGTTTTCACTGCCCTGTGCAATGGTCTTAAAAACTCATCCTGTTTTTGTGCCATCCTGAATAATCATCTCGAATTAAACGCCGACAATGTGGAGCAGGTGGCCGATGTCCTGCGCCAGGACAGAAAAGGACAACTGCTGCGAAAATGGTGCGAGACTCTTGTCGAACATACGCCGTGCACTTCCGTCTTGCTTGCGATCGACCAATTTGAGGAGGTTTTTCGCTACGACCCCGGGGTTTGCAGTCAGTTTTTCCAGCAAATAACCTCAGCCTGGCAATCCCCGGTAGTGCGTATAGCCCTGACACTGCGTGCCGATTTTCTTATGCATTGTTACCGGTATGGCGATCTCATAGACATACTCAATCACAGCACCCACCTTCCCCATATCCCCAGGCCCGATCTCCTGGTGGATATGATGACCGGCCCGGCCCGGATCTTCGGTTATTCTGTAGAAGACAGGCTGGTCACACAGTTGTTGAGCGATCTGAATGGCGGGCTTGGGAGGGGAACCCTGCCCCTGATCAGTTTTGTTTTTGATACGCTCTGGCAGCATCGAGTAACACTCAAAAAAGCAAACATCGACCAACCTTTCAGTGTTGAGGCGTATGAATATCTGGGGAAAATCCATAAGATGCTGCTCCGGTTGACCCACAACCTGCCAGGCTTAAGCTCAGCAAACGAACTTGCACTCAAGCGGGTTTTTGTCCGGCTGGTGCGCCTTGATGGGGAATCGCAGGTGCCGGTGAGCCGACGCGTTAAGCTCTCGGAATTTGCCGACCATCCAGAACTTCTTCAGATTGTCCAGTATCTGGCATCCCCTAAAGTCCGGCTGCTTACTGTAGATGCAGAATCAAGTGGGGAGCCTGTTGTTGAACTTGCGCATGAAGTGCTCATTGACGTCTGGGCCAGTTTATCCAACTGGGTCAACGCCATTCGAGTCCCCATGCAGGAAGTGTATGACGTAAAGCGCGCCACAATTCTTTGGCAAAATGCGCGGGAAAAGGCAGCATCAACCCCGGCTTCGCAGCAAGACCCTGCCATTTACCTGTGGCCACAGGGGCGTATTGATCAGTTTGAAGACTTACTTAAAGACCATGCCGAACTGTGCGATCTTCTGACTGAACAGGATCATCATTTTCTCCGACCGGAATACCTGCGCCTCATGGAAGAGCTGAACGACCCGCAAACCACTCACCATCGCAGATTTACTGTTGGCAAACGGCTGAATGTTTTAGGTGATTGTGACCTGCGCCCTGGTATTGGCCTGGCATGCAAATCCAACTCATCAATCAGGCAATCACAATCAAGGATTATCAGGAGAGAAATAAGCTCAGATGGTCGCCGCTTCTGGGCAGGTGGGCTGCTGGACAACAAGCTGACAGAAAATCTGCCAGATATTATCTGGTGCGAAATTCCTGCCTGCTCAATTGCTATCGACGACCAGCAGTTTTATGTCCCTTCCTGCTATATCTCTAAATATCCAATAACCTGTGAGCAATGGCAGAGTTTTGTCCGTGCTCCGGACGGTTACTATCACCCGGCCTGGTGGCAAATACCCGGTCATGGACAGGCACAGAGAAAAGGTTATTTTTCTGATGGTAATATGCCAAAAACCCATGTGTCCTGGTATCAAGCGCTTGCATTTTGCTTATGGCTTTCCTCCAGGCTTGAGAAACACCTGGATCTGGACAACCCGCTACATCTGCACCGGAAATCAGATATCGCTTCCTGTAAATGGATACGCTTACCAACAGAATGGGAGTGGCAGGCTGCCATGACCTATGGAGAAGCCTTTGCTCCTGGAGAAATCTCTCACGACTTGCCGTCATTGCCCCACGCAAACGTAGAAACAAGCGCTATTTATCAGACAACGGCTGTCGGGATGTATCCACATGCTAAAGCCGCATGTGGCGCATTGGACATGATAGGGAATGTGTGGGAATGGTGTCTGAACGATTCATCCTTTGATACGGCGCTGACATCCAAAAAACGCCGTAGTGTCAGGGGAGGGAGTTATCGCGTTCATCCGGTCAATGCACGGTCTGCTTACCGCCACGCCCTTCCAGGCACGCTGCAGGCAGACGACGTTGGGTTTCGCCTGTTATATCGCTTTCACAGCGGAGAATGAGGGAAGGTCTCTGACGCCATAGTGATAGTGCGCGGTCAAGCGTTCTGGGCAGGATCAACAGGAGGAACACCTTGCCAGAAACGGAGGAAAGCATCCCACAACTCACGCACTTCTTCCACGCCTAAAGCAATGATCATGCCAGTATAGGTAGCGCCTCCCAGGATGCCCGGCAAAAGCACAAACACCAGTTCGGCAAGCCCACCCGGGTCAGGCCACAGGTATTCCAGGCCCCACAGGCAGCCATAGACGATTACACTCATTACCAGGGTCGCCAGCAAGATGGCGCCCAGCGTCCGCCCAAGACGATATTGCGAAAAGCCCTCTAACCTTCTGCGGATGATGGTCCAGGAAAGCATCGAGTGGAAAAGATGCTTAAACGCATCGCCCAGCATTAAACCAAACAGGCCCCAGGAACCAACCAGCCCTGCTCCCAGCAACATGTGAGTCACGATAGCTCCAACACCGATAAGTGATGGCGTGACGGTATCCTGGCGTGCGTAGAATGTGAAAACAAGCAGGAGTTCCATCGCTGCAAATGGCAGCCCCAAAAGATAAAATCGGAGCGCCCAGGCCGTCATCAACGTATCGTGGATATAAAACAGGTCCCCATGCTGATAAATCAGGGCGACAACCGGTTTGGCCAGGATAAACAACCCCGCACTGGCAGGCAGGATAAGTACCAGAACTAATTTCATGCCTTTGACAAACGTATCTTTGAAGACGGTGGTATTATTTCTTGTCTCCAGGGCCGCCTGTGCAGATAAAGTGGGAAGTACAGCAAGAGATATGGCTGTTGCCACCAACCCCTGAGGGAGCTGCATCAGGTAAGTGGCATAATTGAGATAGGAAATCCCACCTGCGCCTGTATGGGATGCAATTCGCAGGGTGATAAAGCGGGCAATCATATCCACAATCAAGGGGGCAATGCTGGGAGCATACAGCTCAAGCACCCGGCGGATTCCCGGATGCCAGAATACCGTCCCGATCCTGAGAGCAGTCCCTTTCATGCCCGGAAGTTGAAGGACTACCTGCAGAATAGAGCCAACCAGGATACCCACCGCCATCGCGGTAATATCAAGCTGGCGGTGAAACAGCATCGCAACAACTACCACCCCGGCATTAAATACAACTGCCGTAAACGCTGGCAGGGCAAAGCGCTTCAGCGCATATAAAATCCCTGACAGAATCGAGGCTATGCTTAAAAAAAAGACCCCGGGCAGGGTTATCTGCAGCATCTGAGTGGCCAGGCTTTGAGCCCTCTCTCCAACCTCTGCGCTCAGCATCAGGAAAGCGATCTGCGGCGCAAAGAGTTCAAGCACGAGGACAACAATAACCAGCAGGATCACCACAAGGTTTATAAGCGCGCTGATCATGCGCCAGAATTCGGCGCGGTCTTCGCTGGCATAAGCGCTGAAAACCGGGACAAGCGCCCCGTTAACCATCCCCCCGATCAGCAGGTCATAGACCATGCGAGGCACGAAAGTTGAGACATTATAGGCATCCACCACCAGGCCGGCGCCAAAATAATGGGACGTGATGGTTTCGCGCAGCAGGGCAAACACGCGGCTCAGGATGTTGCCCAGCGCCAGTATCCCAGCATTGCGGGCAATGGCTATGGTGTTGCCATCATCGTTCTGGGGATTGTCTGGTGGGAGCTCAATAAGCTCACCACTGGTTGCGGCATCAGCCTGCACTGAGGTACCCTGACATTGCCTGTCTTGATAGCAAACGCGCCGATTGTACTGTGCGGGGTTAAGCGGTGCAACCCGCCGAACATGTTCTGAACACCAAGAGGGATCGATAATGACGGAAGCAATTATCAGGGAACTGGTATCCGATCTGGTGGCATTACCAGAATCGGATCGGTTGACCAACCCCTATGCTCCGCCAGATGATCCACCGGCCACAATCCGGCGACAAAACCTTGAGCGCTATCTGGAGGCTATGGGGCAGTTTTCGCCGCATATACTGCTCCTGGCCGAGGCCCCTGGCTATCGCGGCTGTCGGCTGACCGGGATCCCGGTAACCAGTGAGCGGATCATGCTGAACGGGATTGGCAAATGGCAACTCTTTGGTACAGGATACCAGCCAACCAGCGGAAATCCTGCCGGAGTGGCCGAAGTGACTGCCACGATCCTCTGGCGTGCGCTGAGCGACCACCTGAATGGTCCACCGTTGATCTGGAACACTCTCCCACTGCACCCCCATAAACCAGGCAACCCTCAGTCCAACAGAACACCAACCACAGCCGAACTGACCATCGGTATACCATTTATCTCAAGGGTGCTCGAGCTGTATGATATTTCGCTCATTCTTGGGGTCGGACGAAAAGCCCAGTTGGTTCTGACCAGAATGGGCCTGGAGCATATCCCGCTGCGCCATCCATCACAGGGCGGCAAAGCGGCCTTTATTGAGGGGCTGATCCAGGCTGTTTTGTAACGGGCAGGCGATTTTAGAGTGCCCCCTGCCTGGCACGCTCCGATTCCTCGGTTTTGCGCAGCCGCAGCACCTCCAACGGGATATTGATGGTCGTTTGGGTTCCCTTGCCCGGCGCAGAGTTGATATCAAGAATGCCTTCAACAAGCGCAGCCCTCTCGAACAGGTTGATCAGGCCGAGATGCCCTTCTCGCTCCCGCGCTTCAGCAAGGGCTTTCTCAACATCGAATCCTTTCCCCTGGTCACTGATCTGCAGCCTCAACATTTCGCCAATGGGTTCCATACGAACGTTGATCACATCCGCCTCTGCGTGCTTACGCGCGTTGTTGACCAGTTCGGTGACGATGGAGAAAAGGGTGGCTGACGTGTGCGAGTCCAGGATGCTGTCGCAGCCATCAACAACCTGAACCACCACATCCTGATTGTAGGTCTCCTTCATCTGGCGGGCAAGCTGCTCCAGCCCGGCAGCCAGGCCTCTTTCAAGGGACTTGGGACGGAGCTGGAATAACATGGCACGTATTTCCTTGGCGGTACGCCGCGCCAGGTCCTCAATCTGATACAGTTCATTCATGGCTTCTGGCGGGTCTTTCTCGATAATCCGCCGGATGAAGTTCAGGCGCATGGTAATGGCCGACACTGCCTGCGTTGGCCCATCGTGCAGGTCTGCTGCCAGCTGCGCCCTGGCGGATTTCTCCACCTCAACAATCCGGTCCCGCTGTTCACGCAGCGCGCCATACAGCATGGCATTGTGCAGGGAAGCCGCGGCCTGGTTGGCAACTGCACGCATGAGGTCAACCTGTTTTTCGTCAAACCGCTCAACTTTCCAGCCACCAATCAGCAGGATGCCATAGGTGTCTTTGCCGGTAGCGAGTGGCAGGCTGAGTACCGTTTTGCATGTCCGGAAGCTCTCAAACCGGCTGATCTCTTCATCCCTGGCTGGATTATCAACAACCACAATGCTGTTCCGGGCCAGCGTCTCAGCAACTGCGCCTGCCTTGCCCGGGATTACCACCTCCGTATCACCCGGTCGCAAGGTATCACTGGCCCTGACAACAGCAAGTACAGGATCGTCTCCCAACCCGTCGGGGCTATCAGCAGCATACAACAGCGCAGCGCCAAACAGGGGCGGGGCGACACCAACCCGGGCAAGACCTTCCAGGCCAAAATTCACCGCCGTATCGAGGACCCGGTTGGGATCCAGCTTGGACGCGCTGAGCACTTCAACCATCTCGTACATGATATCCACATACTCAGTGTCTCTAGCGCTGGAAGCCTGTTTTTCTTCTGTCTTGCTTCTGCGCGCAGGCCGGGGCTTGCGCGGTGTGGAAACCGGTTGGCTGTCTGAATAACCAATCAATGCCGCCAGCGGCCCGACGGCGGGAAACGCCGTCAGCAGCAAAATCAACGTCGCAACATTGAGCAGCGAGTTCTCGACAAAAAACAACTGCATGATCACCAGGGCCGCCGCTGCTACTGTGCCCGCAATGACGCCGGGAAGCCAATCAAAATACAATCCCAGCACCCCCAGTGGTATCAGCCCGATCCAGGCCAACCGGATATCAGTCAGGTAAATAGCGTAACCAGCCAGCCCTGTATCAAGGATGATCACCAGTATGGTGACATAAACAGCCCAGTATTCAAGGACCTGAAGGAGTGCAATGGCAAGGTTGCTCAAAATGAAGGCGGCCGCAAGAAGGACAATGGGCACCAGATATTGCTGGTTTTCGCTCCCGGATACGACAAACCCAAACACGACAAGTGCAACCGGGAACACCCATCTCAGTCCAAACAACCCCCATTCTCTGCGTGTTGCTGCTATTCGCTTAAACACATATTCCGCCTGTTGGATGATACTTACTGCCAGAAACCTGATCGTCATTATATAAGAAACAGTCCCGCAATGCCCAGCAGATCTCCTCACAACACGGGCCATAGCAGCCAGCAACTTCATTGCTCCTGGCTGGGACTGTATTATTTGCCAATTACGGGTATTTACGTGTTTCCCAGCGCCGCCAGCAGATCGTGGATGCTGTGGTGGATTGATTCCCTGCCCGCCTGCCTCAAATACCAGGTGGGAGACAAGCCATCCCCATGATCCTCGATCTGGACAAGGGGAGAAACGCCGTCACTGGTTATCAGGAAACCAGCCCGTTTCAGCGCTCGCTCGGTCCAGGTTAGCGCGATGCCCTCCCCAGACACTTGCACGCGCTGCCCCGTTGCACGCTCCATGCTGAATGCCCCCGTGGCCGGGTCGAAAACCACTCCCTCACCCCGGAAAACCGCCTCAAATCTACCACTCAGCACCAAATCCTCCGGTGCGCCAATATGCAGTGTCCCATCCTGACCCATCAACCAGATCCGGTCCGCACTGCGCAGCGCCATGTCCAGGTCGTGCGTGGACAGCACAATTGCGCGGTTGGTATGATGGGCCAGGTCGCGCAGGATACGCATCACGTTCGCCCGGTTGGGCAGATCGAGAAAGGCTGTTGGCTCATCCAGCACCATGATGAAAGGGTCCTGGGCCAGCGCGCGGGCAATCAGGATCTTCTGCCGCTCACCATCGCTCAGCTCATTGACCCTGCGGGACGCCAGTTCAGCGGCACCAACCGCCTCAAAGGCGTTCCGAACTACCGATTCGTCACGCCCAGAGAGGCGACCCAGCCAGTCGGTATAGGGATGCCTCCCAAGGGCAACCAGGCCATAAGCAGACATATTCCCCACGTTGATGCGATCGGTCAATACAACGCTGATACGGCGGGCAAGCTCCTTGGGCTTCAAAGCGCCTATGTCATCACCCATTACTCTGACCTGCCCACCCAGCAGGGGCTGCATGGCGGTCATCGTGCGCAGCAGGGTGGATTTGCCAACACCGTTTGGCCCCAGCAGGCAGACCATTTCGCCACTGTGCAGCGCAACCGAAATACCGGAGGCAACCACCGCCAGGGGCTGGCGGGGATGACGATAACCTATGGTCAGGCTGTGTGCTGTGAGCAGTTGTTCCACGCTGCCGCCTAATCCCCAAAGGATGCTTTTATATTGCGCTGCCGCAGGATGACCCAGATCACGATAGGCGCACCAATCAATGCCATAATGGCGTTCAGCGGCAGCACCAGATCGGCGCCCGGCACCCGGGCGATCAGGTCGGCAACCAGCGCGAGGATGCCGCCCAGCAGGGTAACAGCAGGCACCAGCACCCGGTGATCAGAAGTATTGAGCAGGCTTCGGCAGAGATGCGGGACAGCAATGCCCAGGAAGCTGATCGGGCCGCAGAAGGCGGTCACTGCCCCTGCCAGCAGTGAGGTGCTGGCAATTGACCAGAACCGCGCCCGCCGGACGGCCAGCCCCATGCTGCGGGCATAATTCTCGCCCAGCAGCAGCGCATTCAGGGCCTTCACCATAACCTGGGCCATCCCAATGCCCAACACCAGCACCGGGATGAAGACCTTGAGTTCCTTCCAGGTAGTCCCACTAAAGCTGCCAAATGTCCAGGCAATATAGGTCTGAATCCGGTCGGCTATGCTGAAATACACCAGGATGCTGACAACCGCACCAGTGATATACCCGAACATCAACCCCAGGATCAGCAGAGTCATGGTGGGAACCCGCTGAGAAGCCAGCATGACAATGACCATCACTGCCGCGGCGCCAATGCTGGCCGCAACAGTCACGCCGAAGTTCCCCAGCAAACCCAGCCCGGAAAGCAGCGTCGTCCCGCCAGCAGCGAGCATACCGCTGGTCGCCAGGACGACCAGCGCCACACCCAGCGATGCGCCAGAGCTGATCCCAAGCACAAAGGGGTCTGCCAGGGGGTTCCGGAACAGCGTCTGCATCTGCAGCCCGGCCACCCCCAGCGCAGCGCCAGCAAGGGCAGCTGTGATAGCACGGGGCAGCCGGAAATCCAGCACGATGGTCATCCAGGTGGCTTTAGCCGGGTCGCCGCCCAGCAGGATGGCCAGCACGTCCCTGAGCGGGATACTGACCGAACCCACTGCCAGACTGACCAGAAATATGAGCGCCAGGACAGCCAGCAGGCCAATCAGCGCCGCCGGGCGCAGCCCAAGCTCAGGCCAGCCAGACGCGGTGGAGGATGGGCCTGTGATGTCGGATGGTGTTTTCTCTGACACAATATCCCAACAAAACTACTGAAGCTGCTGGTAGAAATACAATTCGTAATCGGGCAGCAGGTCGGGATGGAATATCCTGACCAGGTCCATCAGGACAATTTCCGGATGGGCCGCGCCGCTCTCAAAGTAGTCATTTGCGAAATTCTCGTTGACCCGCGCGTTGAGGGCATAGACCTCGCCATTCTGGAAGGCGGCAAAGTCGCCAAATCGCTCATCCACTGCCAGCATGGAAACCAGATCGGAAAAATTGACATTCACCCAGATATCAGCAGCCTGAGCCACATCAAAGACCGTCTCAAAGTCCAGGTACAGGCTCCCTGTCTCGGCGTTATTGGCCCACATGTACTCTGCGCCCGCGTCAGCGAACAACTGCGCCATGTAGCCTGCCCCGCCGGGCATATACCAGGTGCCCTCCCAGGGCGTGTTGGCAAAGACGGTTGGCTTCTCCTCAATGCCGCTGACCAGTTCAAGTACACCATTGTAGTCAGTTGCGATCTCATCAAAGATTCTGCTGGCTTCCTGTTCCAGGTTATAGAACAGGCCAATGTATTTTATCCATTCCGCACGGGCGAGGGGCGTGCCCTCTACCCAGTCGCCTACGATGGCAACCGGCAGCCCGGCTTCGATGAGCGTGGGGTGCGCATCATAGTCCGGGATTCCTGATCCGGTGGTAAAAATGAGGCTAGGATCTGCTTCGAGAGCAGCTTCAACATTGACCAATGAGCCGGAACCAATTTCGACCAGATCGCCGGAGGCAGCCCTTTCCAAAACCGCCGGGTTGTAGGGATAGGCAAACGAGTCGAGGCCCACGATCTGGTCAATCAGGCCCAACCCATCCAGGGCAGGCAGAAAAGTGGTTGACATCGAGATCACGGTGCTGACCGGAACTTCAATAACCATCCCATCAACATCCTCAGGAACAGGCGTGCCGCACTGCACCAGCACATAAGTGATTGTTTCCTCGGCAAACTGCCATGGCGTCAGGACCTCGACCACCTTATAGTTGTCAAAGTACTCGACAGTTACCCCCTGCGCATAGTCAAAGGAGGTCTTTTCCGGGAAGTAATCGAATCCCTCGACATACTCCTCCACGCAGCCGCCGGTGAAGTTGACTTCCGGCGCAGCCAGCTCAGGACTCGGCTCTTCGGTAAGACCTTCCGTTGAGTCCTCGGTTGGCTCGTCTATTGGCAGGGGAATGGTGGTTTCCTCGGTCACTATCTGGGTGCAGCCGGCAGTGGCCAGGATAAATACGATCAACAGCAGGCAGACGAGGGGCTTGCAGGTTGGGTTTCTCATTGATTTCTCCTGATAACGTCTGAATGGTTTAAAGCTGGTTACAAAACAAAAGGCCTCAGTGCGCTGAGGCCTAAACACAGAACCCGCCAGATAGCGGGATCGATACACAGAACCAGTTCTGTGCTCGGCCCCCTCTTTCCTCGAAGGAGGTATTCGAGCTT
>JAFGNO010000145.1 GCA_016926985.1 Anaerolineae bacterium | reverse complement strand
GCGGCGGGAGGACAAACTTCGCTGAACACCCTGGTAGAAGTCCTTCAGGAGATAACCGGCAACAATATCGCCCCCATCTACACCGATCCCCGTCCCGGCGATATCAAGCACTCCAGGGCAGCCATTGACCGGGCTAGAGCGCGTATGGGTTATGAGCCGGATATTTCGTTTATCGATGGATTGAAACTGACTGTTGATTGGTACTGGGAACAGAATAACCAGTCCCTGGGCTGTCGTGACTGAAGTATCTGACAAGCAGATTCGCGTCATGCGGATCATCGCCCGCCTGAATATTGGCGGCCCGGCAGTTCATGCGGCTGTGCTCACTGCCGGGCTGAACGATGCAATATTCAAGAGCATACTGGTAACGGGCAGCATCGGCGAAGCCGAGGGTGACATGGCCTATATGGCAGAGCGATATGGCGTGGAGCCCGTTTATATTCCGGCGCTTCAGCGCAAGATCGCGCCTTTGCAGGATGTCAGGGCGCTTATTCAGCTTATTCGGCTGATTCGGCAGGAAAAGCCACATATCGTACATACCCACACTGCTAAAGCCGGGTTTGTTGGACGGCTGGCGGCTGTGCTGTGCGGGGCACCGGTTATTCTCCACACCTTCCACGGGCATGTATTCCACAGCTATTTTGGTCGGGCAAAGACAGCGCTGTTTATTGGCCTGGAACGTCTGGCTGCCCGATACAGCGACCTGGTTCTGACCATCAGCGACCGGCTGCGGAACGAGTTGTTGGAATACCGGATTACAACCCCCGGGAAAATTAAGGTGATCCCGCTGGGGCTTCCACTGTCTGAACTTGCCGACCTGGAGCCCGTGCGCGGGCAGTTCAGGGCAGAGCATGGTATTTCACCTGAGCAAAGGTTAGTGGGCATTGTTGGTCGTTTGGTTCCTGTCAAGCGGCATGATGTGTTTCTTGATGCCGCCCGCATTGCAGCCGAAGCGCTGCCCGATTCCATTTTTCTGGTGATTGGAGATGGCGAGCTTCGGGAAGAATTGGAAGCACAGGCTCATGGCCTTAACCTTGAGGGAAGGGTAATCTTTACCGGCTGGCAGCGCGATTTATCTCGGGTTTATGCCGATCTCGACCTGGTGGTGATATCATCGGACAACGAGGGGACGCCGGTGTCGCTTATAGAAGCCATGGCCGCGGGCGTTCCTGTGATCTCAACAACGGTGGGGGGAGTGCCCGACCTGCTGCAAGAAGGGCAACTGGGTAGGCTGGTTCCACCGGCTGATTCACAGGCCCTTGCCAAAGGCATAATTACCGCCCTTGCAGAACCGGATTCTGAGCAGATTGAAAAGGCTCGTCAGGCCGCAATTGGGACTTATAATGCTGCTCACCTGGTAGAAAATATGCGCTCGCTGTATATCAGGCTTATTGGTCAGCATACGAAGCCCGGCCAGGAGAAGCGCTCAATATGAGCACCTTTATACCTCTTATACTTGCTTCCGGTTTCATATCTTTCATTGCCACTCCAATCGCCCGAAAGCTGGCGCAAGGCATTGGCTTTGTGGATAACCCTCAGATACGCAAAGTGCACCAGGTCCCCATGCCAATGCTGGGTGGCGTGGCGATCTACCTGGGCGTGGTGGCTGCTGTTGCGCTGGGGGGAACCAGTTCATTTGTGGAACTGGTGGGCGTGATGGGCGGGGCCACCGTTATGACCTTATTAGGATTGTGGGATGACCGAGTAGGGCTTGGCCCACTGCCTAAAATAGCCGGGCAGTTATTGGCCGGAGCATTGCTTATTCTGGCCGGTGTGCAGATTAACCTTTTTCAGTACCAGGCATTGAACATTGGGCTAACGTTATTCTGGATAATTGGAATCTGCAACGCGATCAACTTCCAGGATAATATGGATGGCCTCGCTGCCGGGTTATCGACCGTTTCCAGCGCGTTTTTCCTGATGCTTGCTATTGTTGAGGGATTAGGGTTGGTCGCAACCCTCGCAGCCGCCACGCTGGGCGCCTGTGTGGGGTTTCTCTACTACAATTTCAGCCCGGCCAGCCTTTTTATGGGTGATGCCGGCAGTCTGCTGCTGGGGTTTGTATTGGCGGTGCTGGGCATCAAGCTTGAATTCACAGGCCGCCCGCTGGCCGCCACCTGGATGATCCCCATCATTATTCTTGGCGTTCCAATCTTTGATACCACGCTGGTCGTGTTATCCCGAATCCGGCGGCGGAAACCTGTTTACCAGGGCGGCAAAGATCACACCTCTCACAGATTGGTCAGCGTGCTGGGCATGACTCATGCCCGGTCGGTGATGACCCTCTACCTGGTATCCGCAGCGCTTGGGCTGGTTGCCGTTATGCTCCGCGATGCCACGCCTCTCCAGGCCAGGCTGCTGCTGATCGGGCTTAGCGCTGCTTTTGTTTCTGCCCTTGTCTGGTTGGAAGTCCGGTTTATTAAAACAAACGGCGATCAGCCCGACACAGATTCGGGATAAAAGATGCTGGCTTTTCTCTGGCGATTGTTTAGTGGTCGAAAGCGGGCGCTGGCAGCAATTGCGCTGGGATGCGCCCTTTTTCTGATTTATCTTTTTGTCTTTTCCGGATTTCCGGTTACAGACGATGAGCGATTCATCATCGATACCACCGAAAGCGTCGCAATCCATCATAACGTATTGCTGAACCAGACCGCTTACATCGGGCTGGTCCAGAAAACCAATGTAGAACCTGCACAGCCTCTCCTGTCAGTTCCCCTCTTCTGGATGGCCTACCAGGTACCGTGGGTCGGCAATGTGCATGCCCTGTACCTGTTCTCGCCGCTGGTCACGGCGCTGACTGCTGTTATCCTGTTTTATTATGCGCTTGACCTGGGATATGAGGGACGTACGGCGCTGGCTGCAGGCGTGGTCTTTGGAACGAGCACAATTGTCTGGCCCTACACCCGTACCTACTTCCGCGAACCGCTGACCATGTTCAGCCTGTTTTTAGCCCTGTTTCTCATGCAGCGCTGGCGCCAGTCATTTGTCGCGGGCCGCAAACGCCACTGGCTGTATTTTATGCTGGGAGTAGGCACGCTGCTGATCGCGATATTGAGCAAAGAGGCAGCCATTATTGCGATTCCGCTGCTGTTACTAACCGCTTACCCGGGAAGCTATCGCCCGTCGATCACCCGAAAACGGGCGACAGGGGTGGTGATTGCTTTTGCAGCCGCGCTGGTCGTGTTTGCCCTTGTTCTGGTAACCATGCGCCAGCAGCTTGATATCCTTGACACGCGTTATAACTTTGGGGCACGCATTTCCATGCTCCTGACCGGGCTGCCTGATGCAGGCAGGGGCTTGTTGGGCTACTTGTTCAGCCCAGGGCGGGGTATCTGGTGGTATTCCCCCATTTTGCTGCTTTCGCTGGCGTCGCCTTTTTTGCTACCGCGCAAACGCTGGCGCGAATCCTGGTTAATCCTTGGTTTTCTACTGCTGGTGGCTACAAGCTACGCAGCGGTGCGCGGTGAGCAGTGGTTTGGAGGAACCGGCTGGGGGGCACGATACCTGGTGCCGCTGGTACCCTTTTTGATGGTCGCCGTGCTCCCCGCGCTGGATCGGGCCATGAAGGGACAACCGGGGTGGCTGATCCCGGTTGTCCTCCTCTTCCTGCTTGGCGTGTCTGTCCAGTGTATTGGGGTTGCTGTCAACGTCCCCGGTCTCGATGCATATATTGCGTCTGGTTCCGGCATTGCTCCCTGGCTACCTGATGTAGTCTGGTCGCTCCAATGGTCTCAAATACCGGCTGGTTGGCGCTACCTGGCTGTGAATAACCCGGATATCCTGTGGTTCCTGAACCGTAACTACACGGCTGCGGGAGCAATTGGGCTTGCCCTGTGCATCATTATTACGCTGGGGATCGCTGTGGGCCGAACCAGATGGAAACGATTGTGGCTGGCTCCTGCCACTTATCTGGCAATACCCATTCTGACAGCCGGAGCCACCCTGTTTGCACTGGCTCAGGGATACGATGATGCGCGTTTCCTCGGTGACCGTGAAGACCTGGCTCAGATGCGGCAGTATCTATATGAAAATGCTGCACCAACCGACCCAATTGTACTGTCCTCGCTGACCTACGTTCCTCACTTCTCAAACTACTACAAAGGGCAATCAACCTGGTATGGCCTGCCCTACGCGCCAGGCGAGCGCTACCATCCCGACATTCCCCCGCAGGTTGAGAATGGCTCCCCTGTCGAGCTGGTGGGAGAGCGCACTGAATATCTGTTGCACCTTTTCCGGTATGGGGGGGCTTTTAACCCACGGTATCGCATCTGGCTGGTGGGCGATCAGAGCCCCTGGCTGCCCTGGGCTGTACTACCCGTTGAACGCTATTTGACTGAGTACAACTATTTACTTGGTGAGCAGGAATTCAGTTCCCAGGCGCGGGTAACCAGTTACCTGCCTATGTACGCGCCCCGGATCGGCGACCCGCCAGTTTTTCCAGTAAATGCCAGGTTTGGCGAGGGGATGCTCCTGAGCGGCATCGATCTGGAAGTCCGGGTTGAGGATGGTGAGGCAGGCCCGCTGCACCCGGGTGATATGCTGGGCGTGTCCCTGCTATGGGTCGTTGAAGGGAGTATTGATCTAGATTACACAATTGCCATTCACTTCATCGACGCCAATGGTCTCTCGGTGCTTCAAAGCGATCGCCAGCCGGTGGGCGGATTCGCACCAACCTCCACCTGGAAGGTTGGCGACATTTACCGGGATAATTATGGGTTCATTCTCCCGGAATCGCTTGCTCCTGGACGCTATGAAATCTGGGTTTCTGCCTATTCCTATCCAGACCTGTCGCTTATGCCGGTGACGGCTCATGATGGCACAGTACTTGGGGAGCATGTTGTTGCCGGGGAAATATTTGTTGAGTAAGCAATTCCCCCCTTTAGAAATTACGCTGTTGAGCCGGGCGTTGAACTGCTCCAATCCCGGATCGTAAGACATTGCCATTTGCTCATTGAACAGAGAGGCAAATCAAACCATCCCCAACAGGGCGGGAGCTATTCGACAGAACCCGTACGAGGGCCTTCTGGAAATGGTTTCGCCGGGTTGGGCAGCGTGGTAAACTGGTGTTTGCAGCGTTAAATACCACTTATCCTGATATAAGGTAGATTGTGAGTTCAGTTCTTCAGATTGTGCAACGGCGCCGCCGGAGACGCCGGAAAGCCAGAACCGGGTTCAACCTGATACTACGCTGGCTCGCAGGCATTGCGCTTGGCTTACTGGGCCTTGTCCTGCTGGGAGGCCTGACCGGAGCCGGGGCGGTTGTCAGCGCCTATGCTTATTACGCACAACAGCTTCCTGAACTGGGTGCAATTGTTGCAGTTGAAGACGCCTTTGAAACGACCAAAATCTACGATCGCACCGGGACAGTCCTGCTCTATGAGGTGATTGACCCGCTTGGCGGTGACCGAACTTGGGTTGAATTGGCTGATATCCCGCCCGATCTGCAGAACGCAACCGTTGCGATTGAAGACAAGACGTTCTACACCAATCCGGGCTATGACCTTGAGGGCCTGCTGCGGGCTGTATGGAATAACCTGACCGGGGGGGAGCGCCAGGGAGGATCGTCGATCACTCAGCAGCTCGTTAAGCAGGTGTTGATCGAACCAGAACTGCGGGAAGCGCCCAGCATGGATCGCAAAATTCGGGAGCTTTTGCTGGCTATTCGCATCAGCAACGTATACAGCAAGGAACAGATTCTGGAGTGGTATCTCAATACCAACTTTTATGGCAATCTGGCCTACGGTGTGGAGGCGGCTGCACAGGTGTATTTCAATAAGCCGGTCAGCGAGCTGACTCTTGCCGAATCTGCCATGCTCGCTGCCATCCCACAGTCCCCCGCGCTTAATCCTGTTGACAACTATCCGCTGGCAAAAGAACGGCAGTGGATTGTGCTGGAGTGGATGGTCACCGAAGGGTATATCACCAGGGAAGAAGCCGAAACAGCCTTTGAGGAAGCGCTGGATATTCAGCAGCCGGAGCAGCGCTACAATCTGCTTGCCCCACATTTTTCTGTCGCTGCCAGAAAGCAGCTGGAGGAGATCGTTGGCCCATCGCTGGTTTACCGGGGGGGGCTGGTTGTTTACACAACCCTGGATTATGACCTTTATCTACAGGCAGAATGCGTGGCCCGTACCCATGTTGCCCGCCTTTCCGGTCTGCCGGTTGACACGGTGATCGCTGCCGAGAATGGGGAGGGTTGTGCAGCTGCCGAATATCTACAACCGCTGTCTGCAGACCGCATTGGGACGGATCATCAGGCAGGAAATGCGGCAGTAGTGGTTCTCAATGCTCGCACAGGCGAGGTCCTTACCATGATGGGCAGCCTTGACTATTATGATGAGGATAATGACGGCAATTTCAACGTGGCCTTTGCCGAACGCCAGCCCGGATCGGCTTTCAAACCCTTCACCTATCTGACAGCATTCATGCAGGGCTACTCTCCTGCCACAATGACCCTGGATATCCGTACAGCATTTGACATAGGCAGCAATCAGCCCTATGTCCCGGAAAATATTGACCGGGAATATCATGGCCCACAGAGCATCCGCAGTGCGCTGGCAAATTCCTACAATATCCCCGCTGTCCAGGTGCTGGAATGGGTGGGGATTGATAATGTGATTCGGGTAGCCCATGCGCTTGGAATCAACACAATCGATCAAGGGACCGATCAATATGGGCTGTCACTCACCCTGGGAGCGGCTGAGACCACTCTTTTTGATATGGCCTATGCCTACAGCGTTCTTGCCAACAATGGCGTGATGGCTGGGACTCCAACGCCGGAGGGCCGTCGTCGAATGGGCTTCCGAACTCTTGACCCTACCTTTATTTTGAGAGTCGAAACCGCCGAAGGGGAGATTTTGTGGCAGTATGGCGAGGACCAGATTGCTTATGGCCATAAAACCTTTGACCAGACCCCGGTGGTAGAGCCCTCGCTGGCCTATTTGTTAACCGATATTTTAGCCGATGAGGAGGCCCGCTGGCCCAGTGTTGGCATGAACAGCCCACTGCTGCTGACCCGCCCCGCAGCTGCAAAGACCGGGACAACCAACGATTACCGGGATAACCTGATTGTCGGCTACACGCCACAGATTGTCACCGGAGTCTGGGTGGGGAATACCGATAACACCCCGATGTTTAACCTATCGGCAATCACCGGGGCGGCACCGATCTGGCAGGCAGTGATGGAGTATGCTCACCGCGATCTACCGGTAGAGCACTGGACCATGCCTGACGATATCGTTGAAGTGACTGTTTGCGAGCCTTCTGGCCTGCTACCAACCGGGTATTGTCCTTCATACCGCGAGATTTTCCGCATCGGCACAGAGCCGACCACTTACGACACTGTATATCAGGCCTTTGAGATTAACAAGCTCACCGGGTTGCTGGCAACCACCTATACGCCGCCAGAGCTTGTCGAAGAGCGTGTATACATGGTACTGCCGCCGGAAGCCGCCGACTGGCAGCGTGATGCCGGTATTCCTATGCCACCCTCTGAATATGATACATATGGAATTGCTATAACCGGAGGCGATGCTGTGATCCACTCCCCGGAGCCATTCAGCTACGTGCGTGGGGCTGTGCCCATAGTCGGGACTGCGCGCGATCCGAATTTTCAACTCTTCCGCCTTTCCTATGGGAGAGGCCTGAATCCTGAAGATTGGACGCAGATAGGCACAAACCGCTTTGTCCCGGTGAGCGAGGGAGAGTTGGGAATCTGGGATGCCAGAATGCTGGAGGGCTTGTACAGCCTCCGATTGACCGTGATACGGGGAAACAATTCCATTGAAGAGGTTGTTATCCCAGTGACGGTAGATAACTCCCCGCCCCAACTGAGCATCCTATCCCCGGTCGACCGTGAAATATTCACTTTCGCGGACGAGTTTGTCACCATCCAGCCCGTGGTTGCGGACAATATCTCCATGGATCGGGTGGAATTTTATGTGGACGGGCAGCTGATTGCCATCAGCACGCTCTCTCCCTATAATGAGCGCTGGAATATTGCCGGGGCAGGCCTGCATTTTATCGAGTTGAGAGCATATGACGCCGCCAACAATACGGCGATCAGCGAGCGGGTAACAATTGAAGTGAGACCTGATGAGTGATATATTGCAGACAGGGACACAATTGTCTTGTAGCAGGCCCTGGGGTAGACTGAAAACAGCGCAGGCAAAACGATGGCTTTAAAATGTGTAAACAGTTGGGGATGACATATGGCAAAAATCTTGTGTGCCACACGTGGCGGCGAAGCTGCAATAAAAAACCAGAAGGCAGCCATCGCACGGGCAAAAGAAAATGCTGACAGCATTATTTTCTTCTATGTTGTTGACGTAGAGTTCCTGGCACACGCTAACTACGCCCTGCGTTCGGATGTGGTTATTGGTGAAATGGACAATATGGCCGATTTTTTGATGACCATGGCGGTTGAGCGTGCAGAGAAAGAAGGTGTCGAGGCCTCTTTCATTGTTCGCCATGGCACATTTGCCCATCAGTTAAAAGAGACCATTCTTGAAGAGGAGGTCTCCCTTGTGGTCCTCGGTAAACCTGAGGAAGAGAGCGCTTTTGTTCTGGCTGGGCTGCAGGCGCTGGCCAGCAGCCTGAAAAAGGAAACAGGCGTCGAGGTCTGGATTCCTGGGCTTGAGTAGCCCGATCAAACAGCGGGAGATGACTGTCCCCCGCCAGAATCGGTTACCGTGTTATTTCCGCGCAGCCTCGGCTGCGTTTTTGATCTGATCAAAATGCATTCGCGGGTGATAGCCTGTTTGCAGCAAGGCTGTTGCAACTTTGACATAACTGCTCCTGTTTGCCACAAACGATTCCGGCAGCCTGGCCGTAATCGCAGTGATCTCTTTCCAAAGGCGGTTCAGTTCGTCAAACAGGTCGGGTATGGACGGGTAAATCGCAATCACAGCATCATGCATGGCCTGAATATTGCCCGGGAAATTGACCATCTCATTACCGCTGATCAAAGATCCCATCCAGATCATGGTTGCCCGCTCCGACAGGATCAGATGGGCCAGTATCTGTTTGACATTCCATTCACCTTCTTGGGGATTAAAGGTGGCTTCTTCTTCAGTGATACTGGATAGAATTGAACTCAGTTCATCCGACAGTCCGTGATATATCTCTTCTAACCGGCTGGCCAGGTCTCCGACAGAAGCAGGAACCTCAGGTAAGGGGCGACCGGACAGCTTCATCATAACGCTGTGCTTTTCCCCACCACGGTAAAAGCTGACGCTGACTACATCGCCTGCCTTGTAAGGGGCAATAGCGGGGATAAAAGAGGCAAAATCAGTAATTGGCTTATCAGCCAGTTGAACAATGATGTCGCCTTTCTGGATGCCAGCATCCAGCGCCCCCATGCCGGGCAGAGCCGAACCGACGACCACCCCCTCAGATACCGGGGCTCCAAGCTTTTCTGCCCGGTCTTTGTCGAGGGCTTCGTCAATGGTTATACCCAGCATGGGCCTCCGGTAGACGCGCAGGTCCAGCCCATCTTCCAATATGGACTGGAGGTTTTCAAGCCCGGTTTCCCACCCCCGCCTGATTTCATCAACACTGATACCCGGCCCGATATCGCTATGAGTGAGTGTTATGGCCGTTGTGCCATCCGTTTCAGAAAAATGGACAGTCACACTGGTATCCTGGGGCTCTGCTCGTCCGCGCCAGGTGAATTCTACCCGCTTGTTTTCTTCAAGCTTTGTGTATTCACCGGTAGCGTAGTGGCCATGATTCCACCAGATGTGAAACGTTCCTCCCACCCGTCCGTCAGCCACGGCACCATCGCTGAACCAATCCCGCAATAAGGTAGCACTGGTGAATGCGCGATAGGCCTGACTTGCCCTTGTCTTTACGATTTGCTCAAGGGTGACCGTTTTTGGGATATCAGACATTGTTTTCTCTCCTTGGGCTGCCTGGAATCTGGCAGATTCTGGCCGTTTTCCGGTCATTTTGGAACCCAACCATAGAAGTCCTGCACCGCCTGGTGCACCATTGGGTGGTTGACAGGACCAAGATGACCAGCCCCTGGAATAACCAGGAGCGAGGCGTTCGGCAGCACCTTATACAGGGCCAGATTGTCATCTATATCGTTAAACTCATCCCGATCGCCAGTGATGATCAGGGTGGGACAGGAGACCGTGCGAAATGCCTCAACTGGTTGATCCCATCCCACAACCACCCCTGTATCAGGGTTAAAAACCTGCTGCTGCATCGGAGCCCGGTTTTCCACTAGCCCCAGAATGGACTCCAGACGTTCGTTTGAAGGTGCCCGGTAGTTAGAACCCAGCAAGACCAGTGAGCGGAACATCTCAGGCTTTCGGAGTGCAGCATAAAGTGCGACCGCTCCACCAAGGCTGAATCCAGCGCCATGAACAGGGCCACGCCCCAGCATATAGACAAATTCAAGCAGGTCATCAACCAACCGGGACAGGTGCAGGTCCCCTGCCGGATTTTGTGTTTGCCCGTGCCCGCGCAGGTCAGGGGTGATGATATTGAAGCTGCTGCGCGCTATGGACTGCGCCAGCCAGTTCATGGCCTCGCTGCTGACGGTGGCCGCATGGAGCGCAACAACAGAAGGTCCGCTGCCACGCTCCGTATAATGCATTTTGAGATCGTTGACCTTTATATCAGGCACCCGGTTTCTCATTCATCAGCAGGATCGAAAATCGCGTTCAGTGCCGCCACCACATCATCCGTTAATTCAACCTCAGTTGCTTTCAAATTGCTCTCAAGCTGCTGAACAGAAGTCGCCCCCGTGATGACGCTGGAAATCGTATCCTGGCGCAGTATCCAGGCAATTGCCAGTTCGGCCCTGCTTACCCCCAGATCATCGGCGACTGTTTTCATCTGGCGGACTTTATCCATATTCTTATCAGTAACCATGTCGCGGAGCCATTCCTCGCGCTCCAGCCGGGAGCCTCCCGGGATGCCGTTATCATATTTCCCGGTCAGCAGGCCGCTGCGAAGCGGGCTCCAGGTCACCAATCCCATGCCGTTATCGGAAGCGGTGGGCATGATCTCTGTTTCAAAACGCTTGCGAACAAAGAGGTTGTAGTGGGGCTGCTCAACCTGAGGTTGGTGGAGGTTGTGTTTCTCGGCCAGGTCAACCGCCTGCTGGATCTGTTCCCCGGTCCATTCGCTGGTCCCCCAGTACAGGATCTTCCCCTGGTGAATCAGGTCGTCCATTGCCCGAATCGTTTCCAGCAATGGCGTTTCCTCGTCCCAGCGATGGCAGAAATACAGGTCCAGATAATCGGTTCCTATCCGCTTCAGCGAACGGTCAATTGATTCCATGATGTGTTTGCGGGACAGGCCACGATCGTTGACATCATCGCTCATCGGCCAGAACAATTTCGAGGAGATCACCAGTGTATGGCGCGGGAAAAGCCTGAGAACCTGTCCCATGGCTTCCTCGGATTTACCCTGTGCGTAGATATCAGCAATATCGAAGAAATTGATCCCGCTGTCATAGGCCCTGACGATAATATCCCTGGCAAGGCGCTGATCGGATACGCTGCGCCCAAACGTCAACCAGCCGCCGAGGCTGATTTCACTGATCTTTAACCCGGAATTCCCCAATCGGCGATATTTCACAATTTTCTCCTTGAAGTAGTGGATGTATTCTGGTGCATTATAGCGCGTTGCCGGGCATATTTCATTTGCGCCCCGGCACAGGTGAAACTTACACTTACTGGCAATTCTCATTCTGGCGCGGTCAACAGGTTGCAAGGAGTACCCGATATGACAACGCAATCAGGAAAACCCCGGCTTGTGCTGATTGATGGACACGGGCTGGCTTATCGCATGTTTTATGCCATCCACGCATCGATGTCTACCCGGGGTGGGGAGCCAACCAATGCTACCTATGGGTTCACCCGGACGTTGATCAACCTGATCACATCCGATGATCCGCCAGATTACCTTGCGGTGAGCTTTGATGTGGGTAAAACCTTCCGCGATGACCTTTTCGATGAATACAAAGCCACCCGGGAAAAGATGCCTGACAGCCTGCGCACGCAGATTGACCGTATCCATGATGTGCTGGAGGCATTCAATATTCCCACGCTGGAAGTGGAGGGATTTGAAGCCGATGATGTGCTGGGAACAGTTGCCCGTCTGGCGGGCGAACAGGGCGTGGAGACGGTGATTGTGACCGGCGATAAAGACCTGCTGCAGCTGGTCAACCCCACCACACGCGTGCAGCTTCCGGGAGGCCGAACCGGTGATGCGGATATCTATGACACGGATGCCTTTATCAACCGGTATGGGTTTTTACCCGCCCAGCTGGTTGATTTTAAGGCCCTGACAGGCGATTCCTCTGACAATATCCCCGGCGTGCCGGGTATCGGTGAGAAAACTGCGACTGACCTGCTGACCACCTATGCAGGCCTGGACGATATCTACGCGCATCTGGATGAAATCAGCAGCTCTCGTGCGAAGAAAGCCCTTACAGAAGGCAGAGAAAGCGGCTACCTCAGCCGCACGCTGGCACGGATCATCACCGATGTGCCCATTGAATTCAATCTGGAAGCCTGCCGTACCCATGACTTTGACCGGGAGCGGGTGGCAGAAGCTTTTCGCGCGCTGGAATTCCACTCGCTCCTCACCCAGCTTCCTGGCGGAGCAGCGGAGATACCTGTTGAGGGCCAGCAGTTGTCGCTGTTTGGAAATGAGATGACCAGTTCGAAACCAACGCTCTCATCGCCGGTGACCACCGCGCACATTGTGCAGGATATTGATGCGCTGGATGATTTATGCGCCCGGCTTCAGTCGGCATCATCAATAGCATTTGATACTGAGACAACCAGCACCGACCAGATGATGGCGGACCTGGTTGGGATTGCACTTGCCATTGAGCCAGGTGAAGGGTATTACATCCCGGTCGGGCATGTGGTTGATGCCGAAGAACAACTGGATCTTGAGCTTGTCATCGAAAAACTGCGCCCGGCACTCACCGATCCAGACATCCCCAAAATTGGTCACAACATTAAATATGACGCAGTAATCATGGAACAGCATGGGCTGCGGGTCGAGCCGCTGGCTTTTGATACCATGATCGGCGAATGGCTGGGTCGCCCCGG
>JAFGNO010000144.1 GCA_016926985.1 Anaerolineae bacterium | reverse complement strand
TTCCTCATCCCCGGCAGCCAGCGGTTTCACGCCCTGCTCACCAGCCAGGTAGCCAACCACATTGGCTGTGCTCCGCCCGCTGGCATATTGGCGCCAGGCCTCACCGGTAAGCTGCCGGTTGAGCCGCTCAATGTTGGTCAGGTCACGCTGAGCACGTTCGAAAAGACGGGTATTCTCAATGGCAACGGCAAGCTGGTCGGCCATCGTCTGGAAAACCGCCAGATCGCGTTCATCAAAGGCATCAGGGTGAATGCTCTGAATATCCAGCGCCCCGATAACGCGGTCCCCGATTCGCAGGGGAAGCGCCATCTCAGCGCGGGTATAAGGGAGAAGCTCATTCCGGCGGTGTACCACATCGGTGTCGGTATCGGAAGCAATAACCGGTTCACCACGCGCTGTCACCTGCCCGATCACCGACTGGGATCCCACTGCCAGCCGGTGCTGGCGGGCAAGAAGTTCCCTGCCTGCTTCGCCGGTGCTCTCGCTCAGCACGGCATAGCGACCGGCCTCATCAATCAGGAAGACCTGGGCATGATAGAAATCAGCCTGCTCAACAATCAGGCTAACAACCCGCTTCAACAGCGCATCCATATTGCGGATAGCCGTAATTGCTCGCCCCACTTCTGACGTCAGGGCAATGCGCTGCATATCGACTTGAAGCAGCCTGCTGACGGTATCAACCGCCTCGGACTGCTGCTCAATCGTCTGGATGTCACGCTCGCGGAGAAGCGCCGTCACCACAACCAGCGTCAGGACAAACGTCAGCGATACAATCGAGGTAAATGCCTGGGAAAAATCAACCCAGGCAGCCAACAGGCCAAACAGCAGCAGCCCCAGGATTGATGCTGCCGCAGTCGCGATGGTCATGGTGCTGGACAGCAGCAGCGCCGCAATCAGGGAAGGCAGCATCAAAAACAGGATATTTCTGACGGTGATATCACTGCGAAGGACAACCAGTATCACAAAGTTGGTGATCAGCAGGAAGATAACCACCGTCAAAGCTGATAAGCGGGGACGCGCCGAACGACTGAGGCCATAAGCCAGGGCCAAGGCCAGCAGGACTGCGATTTCCCAGGACATAATCCGCCCGGTTGCCACGGCGTACGCAACCATGATCAGGAAGTCAACAAACAGCAGAACCAGGGTTACACCGGCCAATGTGCGCGCCTGGCGGATGGCCTGGCGCCCGGTAACCGAGGCATGAGGCCGGGTCAGCATCTGCCAGAGCGTTTCTTCTCTCATATCAGTAGTCATAGGCATCCCCTTTGCCCGCTGCGGTTACAGAAGCTCACGTTCCCTGTCCTGTTTCCATATCTTCCAACGGTTTTTCTTCAGGTGGAGTCAGCCGCACCCGCACATCATAGCCGGTAAACATGGATTGGAGGGTTTGAACGGTGGTTTGCATCACCTCGTCCACCTCAACCACGCGCTGCAGGTCGGTGCTGATCTCGCCCAGAATCTGCTCCTGGGCAACTGCCAGCTGGGTCTGCTCCAGCAGGTTCAGGTTGGAGATGGTAAGCTGCGCCTGCCGGTCAACATCGAGGACGATTTGCCATTCTGACGGGGTCAGCAGGCTGCGCTCACCCAGGCGCGCCTGCTGGATGGTTTCAATGGGATAGTGAAGCAACCTGCTCAAACCCTCATCAGCGGCGTTCAACACGTCATCCGGAGTAATCGCAAGCCGGATAGCGTCGACGACCTCGCGGATATCATGCTCGCGCGCATAGGCCTGCCGGGTGTTTTCCAGCAGAATCTGGAGGTCAATCGACAGGGCCGCCACATCGGCAATATTGCGGGCCCGCTGGATGAGATCGTCGGTAAAGGCCTGGGCTTCTCGCGATTCCAGAAGCAGGGCGCCCAACCAGGTGGTTCCGGTCACGATTGGAACTAGGGCCGCCGCATTGATCCCGCGCTGGATAAAGGCCCCGCGCTGCCCTTCGCCTATCCGCTCATCACCGGCAATATGATTAAACACCATATTGGCCCTAGACTGGGGATAAATCGAAATTATTGGTGCGCTGGCAAGATCGTAACGGTCTGGCTGCTGTAGTATGGTCAAAATCCCGGAATCCATCCTGGCCACGTTTTCAACATAGGCAACTTCAGTATGAGGATCGGGGCCAGCCAGGTAAACCGATGTCCGCTCCGCCGTGGCAAGATCGGCAATCTCACTTAACACAATATCAAAAATCTCGCCCATGTTCTGGGCCGCATTCAAAGCCAGCGACGTGCTGTAAAGGGTAGATGCCTCCCGGAGTGAGGTATTCAGCCGGTGCAGCAGCACCAGATTCGCCACGGTTACGGCTGCCTGATGGGCATAAATCTCCAGGTCGCCAGCAGCTTTCTCATCAAAGGCTTCGCGCTGACGGCTCCCCACCAGCAAATACCCGATGACCGAATCGCGGGTCGCCATTGGGAAACACCCGGCGCTAACCAGCTCCGGCATACCGCCCAGCGCATCACGGAAGGGATGTGGTACACTGCTCCCGCTGAGATCGTCTGCTACCAGCACGTGGTTGCCGATCAGCCCGAACAGATCAGGAAGCGTCCCAATCTGGCCGAGAAGGTTTTCCCGGCTCCATTCCGTGATCACCTCAAGCTCGCCGCTGGTATCGTCAAATCCCCGGCGGGCAACCATGCTGGCGTAATCCACTCCCGGGCTGATATAGGTGCGAAGGGTGGCGATCACATCCTCCGGGCCAACAGCAACCGCCAGTTCGCGCACTGCCTGGAGGATCGGACTGGCCGTCTCGAGGATGGCTGCTTCAGAGCCAAACGCCTGCGCATTGAATACGGATGGGGCAAGGTGATCGGCCATCATCTGCAGCCGGTTAATATCATCTTCGTCAAAAGCCTCGCTGGCCGGCGACTGTACCCCCAGCACACCGCGAACCCGCCCATCGACCACCAGTGGGACAGAAAGCCCGGACAGCATACCCGGCAGCAGGTCGCCGGCCATGGTTGTGCCCCGGTCAAATAACACAGGCTTATTGGCCATCGCCCCCCTGATGGCCGATCCCAGCAGGACCGGCACACGGGTACGGGTAGCAGATGTCGCGTTGCTGTAGAGCATCGCGCTCTGCCCATCCTCGCTCAACAGGTGCATGAGCACCCGGCTGTAGCCAAGCCGGGAAGCTATCTGCCGGACAATATTAGATGCCATGCTGTCCAGGTGCATATTGGCAGAGGCCAGGCGGCTGATGGTCAAAATGGCATTCAACACCGCCGCATCTTCCTCCTGGCTCTGTACAGGCTCTTCCATCCTCTGGACAATCAGCGGGATAAGGAGACCAGGCAGCAGCATACCCAGACCCACTGCCACACCATTGAGGGTCAGCAGACCGGTCTCTGCAGCAGGTGAAGGCCCACCCCCTCCCCCTTGGACAAATGCTGCCACCACCAGGGCCAGCAAATAGGCCAGTAAAAGCGGGAGACGTCCATTGGGCTTCGCGGCAGGCAGGCTGAATGAGAGATAGATCAACAGGAGGGCAACCGGTATGCCGGAGACAATCCCGACCGGCAGCAGCGCCCCGATAAACAGGGCAGCCAGCATGCCGTAAAGCATAATCGGCCTGGCAAGACTGGCCTTTCCGGTATACAGGAGCCAGCCGGAGACCGTCAGCACGCCTGCTGCGCCGACCAGCCCGAGGGTGGCCCATCCCAGGCCCTGTCCCTGCCCGGCAGCCGCGATCAGCAGGGGGATAAACATCAACAAGCCGGCGATCATGGCCAGCAAAGAGAGACTGAACGCCTGGACAGAACGGCGCTCTTCAACATCCAGGTAAAGGGCATCCAGGCGGCTCGTCAGTGGCTTGAGCATCGCAACCATCCTTGTTGTATCGAGCTGCCAGGAGCGAGAGGAAAATGTGCGGTTGACACCAGAATAGGGACTGAGGCCCGGGTCAATGCATCTCCCAGACAGGCTCCCCGCTCAATACGCGTCTTATTTGTTCAGGGAAGCGGTCGGGGTCAAGCGGCTTCCCCAAAAAACCATCAAAACCGGCTTCCTGGGCGCGTTTCATCTGTTCCACGCTGGCCTCTGCAGTAACAGCAACCACCAGCGTTTCCTTCAGGCGCGCACTGGCGCGCACCTTTTCAAGCGCCTGAAAACCATCCTCGTAAGGCAGGCGAATATCCATCAGGATCAGGTCAATCCGGGGAAGCGTATCGGCAAACTCTACCACCTGCCATCCTGAGGTTTTCCACTCACAGCGTTGAATACCCATATAGGCCAGCAGACGGGCAATCAACACAAAGTTTGGCACATTATCTTCCACTACCAGCACATGCGCTTCGGCTGGTTCCACCTTCATTACGCTCTTTTTACCCGCCGCATCTGCTGGCGGTTCTTTCCCGGGATCGGCGGGGGGGCTGTCAGATGGCTGCTGCGCCGTTGCCTCAGCCGCAGCAGCCGTGGCTTTTCCTGCCCCGGGTTCCGCGGCGGGCTCTGTCTTCGGAGGAGCTGTGGATGATGGTTCCTTTGCCGGGGCCGGTTTTTTCTCTTCTGCTTTGGCAGCGACCTCGATGGCAGGCGTGGCAGGCTTCTCCGCTGGTTTCTTTGCCGGAATCTCTGCCGGCGCATTCTCCGGCTTTGGCTCCTGTGGACTGTCTTTGGGATCTGTTTTTTGATCGTTTTCAGTCATTTACCGCTCGTAATTCTCATCACTCATATCAGAATATCACCCAATATCGCAGCCGGCAGGGCATTCTACGGCTGGCTCGCAGGCTGGCTCATGGTCTGCTCTGGCCGATCTGGTGCAGAAGCGGCAGGCTGTGAGTCTGGTTCTTTCTTTTTACTATCCTTAAGATATTCCGCAATCTGGTTGGGGAGATCATCCACATCAATTGGTTTGGGGATATAGCCAACGCATCCGGCTCCCAACGCCTTCTGCCGGTCGCCTTCCAACACGTTGGCCGTCAGGGCGACGATTGGAATTTGATCAAGCCCATCCATTTTTCTCATCCGGGATGTGGCCTCATAGCCATCAATATCAGGCAGGTTAATATCCATCAGGACCAGGTCCGGATGGGTGGTTTTTGCCTGTTCCAACCCGGACAGCCCATTTTCCGCCTCAATGACGGTGTATCCTTCAGCTTCCAGAACCCGTTTGATCAGGATGCGGTTCTCAAAGTTATCTTCTATATATAGGACCTTGCCTGTTGCCATAATATCTCCAACGGGCTGGCTTTAGCGTTTGATCCATGCTCCCTAAGTCTAGCACAAATTTGCAATTGGCGTTTTTATCTCCTTGGGGGGAAGTGGTTCGGTGGGAGCATTTCCTGAACCCGGAGATGGACCATGCCTTAACCAACTCCATAGGCCAATGAAATTATCGATGATTATATCATAAGCATACCCAAACTTAACCAGTTTGGATGTTACATTTCTAAAACACTTATTCTCGGCGCCGGCTCGGACTGCCCAAGATAAGCCCTGTCTTGATTTTGTTCCATTCACCGGTTGAAAATTCCGGGCAGTCTATCACCGAAATTTTTAACATTTGGGAGGGCGGCGTCCCAACCCCCTGTATTTGGGCGCCCACAGGTTTGTACACAGCATATATGGGGGTCAGGGAGCGCTTATGGTCGATGCTGTTTGTCCCGGATTCTTTAACATTAGGCAAGCTTAAAGAATAAGAGATTTTAAGGTAATTGCATTGTGTCACTTCGACGCTTTTGCTATGATGGATTCACAGCCCGTCGAGGCTGATACCCTGTGACATTTTTGTCATGAATGACCCTGACCAGCCCTGTTTCTGACAACCCATACCATAGCGTGAACGGAAATTCCGTTCTTATCACTGCACAGAGAAGACCTGCAGCCGATGGAAGATCACAAGCTCACACCTGCCCAGCTGTGGCAGACTGCATATGGTGAACTGGAGCTGCAGCTTCCACGTGATACCTTTAATACCTGGCTGCGTTCGGCCCGCCTGATCGCCCACGAGGATGGCACCTTCATCATCGGCGTACACAACATCTACGCCCGCGAATGGCTGGATACCCGCCTGAAGAAGGTGGTAGCCCGGACGCTGGGCCAGATTGCCAGGCGCGAGGTGGAGATCCGCTTTGTCCTGGCCTCCGAGCATCCCCACCAGAAGAAAACCAAACCACTGAAGGACGCAGGGCCCCTGCTCGCAGCGCTCGATAAGCCCGCCCCCTCTCCTGCCCGCTTTGATTACCTGCCCGAAGGTGAAACCGGGTTAAACAGCCGCCTTACCTTTGACACGCTTGTCACGGGGAAAGGCAACCAGCTTGCCCATGCAGCTGCCACTGCAGTTGCCGACGAACCCGGCAATCATTTTAATCCTTTCTATCTCTACGGGAATGTCGGGCTGGGGAAAACCCACCTGCTCCATGCCATTGGCAATGCCTGCCACGAACGGGGATGCCGGGTGCTGTATATCCCCTCCGAGACTTTTATCAACGACCTGGTGGGCGCAATCCGCGTGCGGAGCACCGATGATTTTCGGGCGAAATATCGGTCTGTTGATATGCTGCTGGTTGATGATATCCAGTTTATCGCCGGTAAAGACTCCAGCCAGGAGGAGTTTTACCACACCTTTGAGGCGCTGGTGAACGCCAATGCCCAGATCGTTGTCGCCGGGTGCCAGCCTCCTGCCAGCATCCCCAACCTGGATCACCGGCTGCGCTCCCGCTTTGAGGGGGGGCTGGTGATAGAACTCCAGGCGCCGGACTACCTTACCCGCATCGACATCCTTGAACTGAAAGCGGAACAACGCGGATTTGGCGCGCAGATCCCGCTGGACGTGCTGGAGCATATTGCCGGGGAAGTCGGCGGCAGCATCCGCGAACTGGACGGCGCGCTGAACCAGGTGATCGCCTCAATTTTGCTGACTGCCGAATCCCCCACCCTGTCCACAGCAGATGCGATCCTCAACCAGCTTGAAATCCGGGTGGTTACACCTGTCCTGACCCTTGAGGATATTGTCATGACAACTGCGGATTACTATGGGGTGACGGTGGAGGCAATCTGTGGTCGTGACCGGGCCCGGGAGGTATCGGCGGCGCGGCAGGTGGCTGTCTACCTGGCCCGCGCTGAGGCCGATATCCCCCTCCAGCAGATCGGCGAGATGCTCGGCGGCCGCAGCCACAGCACAATCCTCTATGGCTTTGAACGGGTGGAGTCGCTGATGGGAATCGATTCCCGCGTGCGCCGGGACGTGGGGGAAATCCTTCGCTTATTGCGTCCCCAGCAGCAGCCCCGTTCGCTGACCGAAGCGCGGGATGAATGAAACGACCGCTCCAAAGCGGTCGTTTTTGTTGGATGCGGATTATGGCTTTCCAAGCCTTCAGCCCCTGAAGAGCCGCTAATTACCAGCGGCGGTCGAGGCGCTGCTCCTTCCAGGGATCGGCCTCGTTATGATAACCGGCGCGCTCCCAGAAACCCAGTCGATCCTCGGCGACGAATTCAATCCCCTCAAGCCACTTGGCGCTTTTCCAGAAATAGCGTTGGGGCACCAGCGTCCGCAGGGGATACCCGTGATCCGGTTCAAGGAATTTCCCGTCATAGCGGCAAGCGAGCAGCACATCGTCATCGAGCATCGCCTCAAGCGGCAGGCTGGTCGTGTAGCCATAGGCGCAGTGGGCAATCACAAACTGCGCCTCGGGCTTCACGCCCACCAGATCGACAAAATCGCGGAAGGGCACGCCCTCCCAGGTCGAATTGAACATGCTCCAGCGGGTCACACAGTGGATATCCACGGTGATCGTTTTGGTGGGCAGCCCCAGAAACTGCTCCCATGTCCAGGTTTTTTCGGCATCTACCAGGCCAAAAGCCCGCAGCCGCCACGATCCCATGTCATAGGACGGGGTCGGCCCGTAGTGCAGCACCGGGAATTTCTGGGTGAGGGACTGCCCGGGGGGCAGCCTGCCCTCATCGATCATTTTCTTTTCCAGCTGACGACGATCTCCACGAAACATCATATTCCTCCAGATCAATCTCTTTTTGAGTGTAGCGTCCGGGAGGGTGCGTGGCAACGCCTTCGATTTGTCAGTGACTGGTGAGGATGCTATAATCCGGTCAATTCCGGGCGCGTAGCTCAGCTGGTTAGAGCGCACGGTTCACATCCGTGAGGTCGCGGGTTCGAGCCCCTCCGCGCCCATCGAAAAGACCCAATTTCTGGGTCTTTTTGTTTTCCCGGCCTGCCTTTATACTCTCCCTGATAGTGCTAAACACACTACCCCGAACCGGGTTGAGGGGATATGATGAATGCGTACGCCGGGATCCAGCATGGAACGTAATCACAGGAGCACAGTTGTGAGCATCATAGACGTTAAGAATCTAACCAAGTATTACGGGAAAGCCAGGGGCATCGTCGATGTATCCTTCAGCGTCGATGAGGGCGAGATATTTGGCTTTATCGGCCCCAACGGGGCGGGTAAATCGACCACCATCCGGCTGTTCTGTTCGTTGATCTATCCGACCAGCGGGACGGCGACCATCTTCGGCAAAGACTGCATCAAATACGGGCCAGAAATCCGGCAGGATATCGGCTATCTGCCTTCTGAAGTGTTTTATTACGAGCGGATGAAGGTAATCGACCTGCTGAAGTATTCGGCAAGCTTCTACAAAAAAGACTGCACAAAAAGGCTGCACGAACTCGCCGAATTGATGGAGCTTGACCTGCGCCGGCGAATCGATGATCTCTCCTACGGGAATAAAAAGAAGGTCGGCATTGTACAGGGACTTCTCCACCAGCCCAGGCTGATCCTGCTGGACGAGCCCACCGCCGGGCTTGACCCGCTCATGCAGGCGAAATTCTTCAACCTGATCCGGGAGGAGAACCAGCGGGGTGCGACG
>JAFGNO010000143.1 GCA_016926985.1 Anaerolineae bacterium | reverse complement strand
CACAGGTCATCCTGGAGACCAGGGTGGATGACCTGCTGCGGCAGCTGGCAGAAGCGGCTCGAGGACGCGGGCGGCTTTCGGTAAATCTGGTTGTAGATGAGTGCTGCGAACTGCCCGGTGACATAAAAGTCGCTTTCTATCGCATTGCGCAGGAAGCATTGAATAATATTCTCAAACATGCCCGGGCAGAACATGTTGAACTGTCGCTGGTTTGTGATGGATGCTCGTATGAGCTGGTGATCCGCGATGATGGCGCCGGGTTTGTCCCGGATGAGGGGATCACAGGACAGCATCTTGGTCTGAAGGGCATGCTTGAGCGTGCCGCGGCTATCAGTGCGCAGCTTGAGATCAAGAGCTCTCCCGGTGAAGGCGCGACAATCCATTTAAGTTGGACAATACTTGAGGGAGAAAATCATGGGTGATCCTATCCGCATCGTCATTGTCGATGATCAGCCGGTTGTGCGTAGTGGTTTAAGCGCATTTCTGCTGGTCTATGACGATCTCGAACTGGTCGGCGAGGCCCGCGATGGAGATGAGGCCCGGACGCTTTGTGCAAATTTGCAGCCGGATGTCGTTCTCATGGACCTGGTCATGCCCCGTGTGGACGGCGTTGAGGCCACCCGCGCCGTGCGCGAAGTCTGCCCGGATGTTGCCGTGGTTGTTCTGACCAGTTTCCCGGAAGACGACCTGGTGCGGCGTGCTCTTGAAGCCGGGGCTACCAGCTATCTCCTCAAGACAAGCAGCAGCGACGAACTGGCCCATGCCATCCGCGAAGCCCATGCCGGGCGGTCCATCCTTGCCCCGGAGGCTGCCAAAGTGCTGATCCGGGTAGCAACCCAGCCCAACCCGCTGGGCTATGATCTGACCGACCGCGAGCGCGAAGTGCTCCAATTGCTGGCGCAGGGCCTGAGCAATAACGATATTGCAGATAAGCTGGTAATCAGCCCGACCACCGCCAAATTCCACGTCAGCAATATCCTCTCCAAGCTGGGTGCGGAAACCCGTGCCGAGGCGGTCGCCCTGGCCTACCAGCACAACCTCTTGAAGTAACCCATCTTTTGCCAGGCATTCAAAAAACTGCCACTGGCGGATAGCCAGCCTGCCCCCACCTTTTTGCTGATCTTCAAGCAAAAGACTGCCCGACCGGGCAGGTTAAACACCCGTCTTATCACTGGTTTGGCTCCGGGTAACCCATGACATAATGGGCTCAAATCAAGCTCACAGGAGGCTTACAGATGCCAGCCAGTATGATGACAAAAGTGCTTTTCGGCGTTGCGCTACTCATTACTGCCCTGACGATGGGGGGCACCATTGCAGGAACAATTCTTTGGATACTCCGTCCCTGGGTCTTTCTTGACCTTGGCATCAACTTCACGCTGGTCGGCGCAGTGACGTTGATTGGTGTGGCTGCAGCGGGACTGGGCCTGAGCGCGGTTGCCTTCGTCAGCGCCATCCATTGAAAACAACTATTTTCGTAATTTGCCGGTTAGGAGCAGCCAGATGATACACCAATCCGGATGGGCCATCGAAACTAAAAATCTCACCAAGTCATATGGCGACATCCACGCGCTGTCCGGGCTGAATTTGGCGGTGCCCAGTGGTTCGATTGTGGGCTTCCTGGGGCCGAATGGCGCGGGAAAATCGACCACCATCAAGCTCCTGCTGGGCCTGATCCGGCCCACTTCTGGCAGTGGGCGTATTTTTGATCTGGACATGGTCAGGCAAAGCACGGACATCCGGCGGCGGGTGGGGTATCTGGCCCAGCATCCCAGCTTCTATCCCAACCTCACTGCCCGCGAGACGCTGCGATTTGTCGCCCGATTTTTCTACCGGGATGCCAACCACATTGAGCGGCAGGTAGAAAAAGCCCTGGAACTGGTTGATCTGGCTGACAAAGCCGACAGGATGGTGAAAGGCTTCAGCGGCGGCGAGTTGCAGCGCCTTGGGATCGCTCAGGCGCAGGTCAACCAGCCAGAACTGCTAATCCTGGATGAGCCAGCGGCTGCGCTCGACCCAATGGGGCGGGAACAGGTGTTGATCATCATGCAGCAGTTGCGTAAACGCAGCACCGTCTTCTTCTCGACACACATCCTAGATGACGTCCAGCGTGTGAGCGACCATGTCGTTATTCTGAACCGGGGCCAGCTGGTTGCGCAGGGGCCAATTGGCGACCTGCTGAATGCCAGCAGTGACCCGGTGTACCGGATTGTCCTGCACGGGCAGAACGGGTCAGCATATGAACGGGTCGCTGCACAGCCCTGGGTATCAGATATCGCCATCCAGAGCGAAAACAGCGCCACCACCTGGCGTGTACAGGTGACCGATGAGGTCAGGGCCCGTCACGAACTTCTGCGTTTGATCCTGGCAGACCCATCCACCGATATCCTGTCTTTTGACCGGCTTGCTTATGAACTGGAGGATGTTTTCATGCAATTGATCGGAGGCGAATCATGACACAAACAACAAGGCTTTTGGGGTTCAGGAATCTCCTTCAGCGAGAAAACACCGCCTGGTGGCGCGGAAAACGCTGGCTCTTCTGGTCAGGCATAAGCTGTGTTGGCATGGGGGGATTCCTGGCACTGGTTCTGTTTGTTCTCCCCGAGATTGCCCTGACCCGGGGGGAGGTGGTCAACCCATTGGAACTGGGCCAGCAAACATTCTTTGGACTGAGTTTTATGGCAGTTGCTGTGGCTACTATCATTCTGACTCAGGATATCGTCATTGGTGAAAAGGAATCCGGCACAGCGGCATGGGTGCTCTCCAAACCGATTTCCCGGTCATCCTACATCCTGGCAAAAGCGGCAGCTTATGGCCTTGGTATACTGGTAACGCTGATTGCCCTGCCGGGACTGGTTGCCTATATCCTGTTTTCCCTCAGCGAGGGGAGTCTGTATCCCGCCGGGCCATTTGCCCTTGGACTGTTCTTGCTGGTGCTTCATACCCTGTTCTATCTTGTGCTGAGCGTCCTGATGGGCATTGTCACAAATAACCGGATGGTTCTGCTGGGTGTGGCGCTGGGATCAATCCTGGGCGGTATGCTGCTGGTACAGGTTGCCGGGCCAATAATGCTGGTCACGCCCTGGCCCCTGTCAGGAATTGCCCTGGGATTGGTCTCAGGAACCAGCCTGCCTCTGGTGATGCTGGTCCCAGTTTTGCTGACGGTTCTATTCACGCTGGTCATGTTTACGGGTGCGTTGAAGCTTTTTTCGCAGATCGATCTGTAAGAGGCGAGCATAGTATCAAATTGAGGAGGCTTACCATGTTAAAAAAACTGTTCTTTTGCTGGCTTGTTGTTGTTGTGTTCGTTATGTCAGCCTGTGCCCCGGCGGACACACCTGCTGACATCCAGCCAACAGATGAGCCTGTTGACGATGGCGGTGACGAACCCACACCCCTGCCGCCGGTCGGACTCGCTGAGGATTTTGAGGGCAATCTGGATGCCTGGGAAACTGGTGCTGATGTGCCCGATGATCCTGAAAACCAGGGCAGTCCAATCCCGTGGAGCATTGAACTCAGCACCGAGCAGGCGGCGGCGGGACAGGCTTCGGCCAGGTTTTTCATTGATGGCAAACAGGATGATGGGATCATCTGGTTGACACACCCCCTTATCGCCGAGCCGGACATCCCGGTGCGTGTTCACCTTACCTTTGATCTATGGAGTGCTTCGGAGAGCATGAACACCATCACCAGGGTTGCCGTTTACGCCGGGCCTCAGCAGCCGGTTGCTGAGGGGGATTTTGATCAAAGCCAGCCAGCCCATCTGGTTGAAGGATGGAAAACCTACGAATATACGCTGGAGACCCGCAGCAGTATGGACGGTCAGGTCTGGGTTGCAATCGGGATCAGCGTGGTTTGGGAGACAACGGTAGCGCATTATGTTGACAATGTGCAGGTCGAAATCCTGCCTGGCGACAGCAGCGCCGCCCCCATCGACGACCCGGTGCTGCTGCTGCCAGAGTCAGCGGTGCCGATCTACCGGGTGTCTGCTGATCTGGATGTGGATGGGATTTCAGAGGAGATTATCCTGACTGGCTGGGGCGGCGCTCCTGACAGTCTGGATTATGACTTTCTCCAGGTATTTGTCATTGCCACCTACCTACCCGGCGAATACCTCGTGGCCTGGCAGAGTGAGCAGCTACCCTCCAATCGCGCAGAGCCGCTGCTGGTGGAGGACCTCAACGATGACGGTTATCCCGAGGTGATCTCTATCCAGTCAATGGGGGCAAGCGGTCAGACTGCTTACTTGCTGGGCTGGCGCGAGGATCGGGGTTATGACTGGTTAAGGCCGGTTGGCGGGTACTTTGATGGTCTGGATCACTTTGGGGAAAACGCAGTCCGCATTGAGGATACTGATGGCGACAGCCTGTGTGAGATTCTGGCAGGATACGGGTCCGCTGGCCGGTATACCGATGTCTACTACTGGGATGGAGAAGCCTATACCTGCGGGGAAACACTGGAAGATTCGTAGAACACTGCTCGAAGACAGGGGGGTACCTGCCCTCTGGCATCATGTTGCCATTGTGCGCCTGAGATCATAAACCTGGGCGCACCCCCCTGTTTGACAGTGGTTTGACACAGCCCCACACCTTTGACAAATAACCGCATCAATCGAATGGCCTGCCGCACATGACGGGTAACAGGAATATCGTCAAATTCCGGCAAATCTGCCAGATTGATAGCTTTTGCCAGTTTGCATTGTGCCGAATGCGGTACACTGTATTCCGGAAATTATCCTGTACAGAATCTGTGAGCAACAGGGGACTTGAATATGCGTGATGTGTGTCTGATTGGCATTGGGCAAACACCCATCGGCGAAAAATGGGATTTGAGTCTGCGCCACCTGGCCTTTAGCGCGCTGACCGCAGCGGCTGCCGATGCGGGCATTGAACGACCGGATGCGCTGTTTGTGGGGAATATGCTTGCTTCGCGGCTCAATGATCAGGCCCAGCTTGGCGCATTGATTGCTGATTTTTGCGGTTGGCGCGGCATCGAAGCGGTCACTGTGGAGGCGGCATGTGCATCGGGTGGGGCGGCGCTTCAGGCGGCCATCCGAGCTGTTGCCAGTGGGGCAGCGGATACCGCTGCGGTTTGCGGCGTTGAAAAGATGACCGATGGCAGCAAGGTGGAGACCGCTGGGGCGCTTGCTACAGCAGCCGATGCCGAATATGAGGGTATTCATGGGGTGACATTTGTGGCCCTCAATGCGCTGTTGATGCAGCGTTACATGCACGAGTACCATGTTCCACACGAGGCTTTTGCCCCGTTCAGCATTAACGCGCATCACAATGCCATCAACAACCCCAATGCAATGTTCCAGGAAGAATTGACTCTGCAAACATATCTCAAGGCTCCAGTCATCGCGCCACCGATCAATCTGTACGACAGCTCTCCGATCTGCGATGGCGCTGCCGCCGTGATCGTTGCTTCAATAGAGGTGGCTCGTGACCTGCCCGGTACAACCCCGGTCCATGTGCTTGCCAGCGCCAGCGCTACCGACAGCCTCAATCTGGACGACCGGCATGATCTGTTAAGCCTGAACGCAGCGCGCCTCAGTGCCCAGAAAGCTTACCAGCAGGCGGGTCTTGTCCCTGCCGATATGGACCTGTTTGAGGTACATGATGCGTTCTCCATTATGGCAGCCCTGAGCCTTGAGGCTGCCGGTTTTGCCGATCGGGGCAGGGCGGCGTACATGGCGCAGGATGGGGAGATTGGCCTTAATGGGCGCATCCCTATCAGCACGATGGGCGGCCTCAAAGCACGTGGGCACCCGGTTGGCGCGACCGGCGTCTACGAAGTCGTCGATCTCGTCACGCAGCTTCGTGGTGAGGCCGGGGCCAATCAGGTAAAAGGAGCCCGCCTTGGCATGACGCAAAACATCGGCGGCACCGGTGCAACCGTGATCACGCATATTCTCGGCATATAAAGACATCACCGAACAATTTGTTGATGGAAGCGTGTCAAATCAGGCAGAAAAGCCCCCCAGTTTTTCCGCACAATCCGGCGGAAGGCTTGGTTTGACAACCTCTTCGCCACTCGCTAGAATGGCTTTGCAAAATAAGGGCCTGTAGCTCAGCTGGGAGAGCGCTACAATCGCACTGTAGAGGTCAGGAGTTCGAGTCTCCTCAGGTCCATTGAAGGCCTCCCTGTTTGAAAGAGGCTTTTTATTTCCCTCAAAGTAGTGACATTTTTCACAATATACCCGGATTTGTGTCATCCCCCTTTGGTGGTAATAAAGAGTAGACTTCAAATGGGAGAGTTTGATATTCCCTGATTTTGTTATCTTTAACAAGCAGAGGTAAAAGTTTATGGGTTTCAGAGTAATGCCCAAATCGGCATTTCCAGGTTGGGTGGAGCAAATGCTTCAAACCTATCGGGTTGTGGGCCCCAGGAAAATCCGCGACCGGTATATGTTCGATGAGGTTAATTCCCCCGGCGATCTGGATTTAACGTATTCTACTACTGTGCTGCCGCCCAAAAAGGTCCTGCTTCCCCAGCATGAAGAACTGCTCAGTTTTGACCTGGAAAGCGGCAAGATGGAAGCGGCCATTGATACTCAGCCAACGGTGCTGCTTGGGGTCCATACGTGTGACCTGCATGCCATTCGCCTGCTGGATGCGGTTTTTGAAGATGGGTATGCTGACCAGCACTATATTGCGCGCAGGCAGAATGTGCTGCTGGTAAGCCTTGAGTGCTTATCCCCCTGCACAGAAAAGTCTTTCTGTAAAAGCATGGGAACATTGAGCGTCACCGAAGGGTATGATCTGCACCTGACCGATCTGGGTGACAGCTATGCGATTGATATTGGTTCAGAGCGGGGGCAGGCGTTACTTGAACTGACTGAAAACGCCCAGCCTGCGACTGATGCGGACTATTCCCGGCTCAACCAGACCTTGAGTGACAAATGGCCACGCTTCCCCTACCGACTTGAAAGCGACATTACCGAGCTGGCCAATCTGCTCGCTGTGAGTTATGACAGCGATCTATGGGAAGAACTGGGAGAAAAATGCCTGGGCTGTGGATCCTGCACAATTGTCTGCCCGACCTGCTACTGCTTCAACGTTATCGATGAGGTCGATTTTTCGCTCAATGCAGGCAGTCGCATCCGCCAATGGGATGGATGTACGCTGTCCCAGTTCGCGGTGGTAGCGGGTGGTCACAATTTTCGCAGTACCAACCAGGAACGCCAGCGCCACCGGTTTTTCCGTAAAGGGAAATACCAGATGGAGGCGTATGGCCTGGTTGGGTGTGTGGGCTGTGGCCGGTGTGCGGAAGCCTGCCTGGTTGACATCAACCCCGTCGACACCTTCAATGAACTATCGCGCCGCAGAATACCAATGACTCGCCGCCATAAGGAGGTTTTACCATGACTCTCCTCAAAGACAAGATAGTTTCTTCCTCTCTCTATGTACCTGTCCAGGCCACCATTCGGGATATCAGGGCATTAACACCGCTCGAAAAGGTGTTTTCCCTCACCCTGCCGGATGGGATGTTGCTCAATCATGAGCCCGGGCAGTTTGTTGAACTGTCGGTTTTTGGTGTGGGCGAAGCCCCGATCAGCATCACCTCCTCACCAAGCCGGAGCAACGGGTTCTTTGAGCTTTGCGTGCGCAATGCCGGTGATATGACTGGCGTGCTTCACCAGATGAAACCCGGCGATGTGGTCGGGGTGCGAGGGCCATTTGGCCGACCGTTCCCCATGAACCGCTTCCTGGGCAAAGACCTGATCTTTGCCATAGGTGGTCTCGGATTGGCCCCTGCCCGGTCGGTTATCAACCAGGTGCTTGATGAGCGTGGTAAATATGGCAAGGTCATCATTCTATATGGCGCTCGCACGCCAGGTGACCTGCTGTTTACCGATGAGCTTGAAGAATGGGACAGGCGTTCCGATGTTGAACTGCACCTGACCGTCGACCGCCCGGCAGAAGGCTGGGACGGTAATGTCGGTGTCATCACCACCCTGTTTTCTCACGTGCAGGTCTATGCCCGGAATACGGTTGCTATCACCCTTGGCCCACCGGTTATGTACCGTTTTGTGCTGATGGAACTTCTTGGTAAAGGCGTGCCTGAAGGGAATATCTGGTTCAGCTTTGAGCGCCGCATGAAATGTGGCGTTGGGAAATGCGGACACTGCCAGATCCACCACCTGTATACCTGTAAAGATGGCCCGACCTTCTCCTTCGCTGAGATAAAGCACCTGGAGGGAGCGCTCTGATGACCCAACAAAAACCTAAAATCGCGTTTTTTGATTTTGCGAGCTGCGAAGGGTGCCAGCTCACGGTTATCGATTCGCTTCAAACAAATCTGGAATTGCTGAACGCGGTTGAAATTGTCAACTTCCGTGAGGCGATGAGCGAAAAAGGGCAGGATTACCAGATTGCCTTTATTGAAGGCTCCTGCTCGCGCAAGTCGGACGAGGCGCGTCTTCAAGCGATCCGCGAGCAGGCAGATATCGTTGTGGCGCTGGGAGCCTGTGCGCACCTGGGCGGCGTGAATGCGGTTCGCAACCGCCAGCCGCTGGAAGATGTGCGTACCTATGTCTATGGCAATAAAGCGGATTGGTATGAAACTTACCCCGCCCGCCCGATCAGCCAGGTGATAACCGTGGATGCAACCATCCCTGGATGCCCAATCGATCGGGATGAATTTATCGCTTCGGTCAAGATGCTTCTCCAGGGGAGAATCCCGAAGCTGCCCGAGACGCCCTTATGTGTCGAGTGCAAGCTTCTGGAAAATCAGTGTGTTTATACCATGGGCAAGGTCTGCCTGGGGCCCATTGTCCGTGCTGGCTGCAAAGCCATCTGCCCGTCCTTTGGGGATGGCTGCGAGGGCTGCCGGGGGCTGGTATCCGAACCCAACATGGAATCGTTGAAACAGGTCATGGCTGAACATGGTATGGCCGATCAGGATATCTCACACAAGCTGGACCTGTTCCTGACCTACCAGATGATGAATTTAGAGAATGAGGAACCCAAATGACAGGAACGACCTTAACCCCTGATATCGCGATTGATGTCCATCATATCACCCGTGTCGAGGGGCACGGTAACATCGTCGTGGATGTGGAAAAGGGTGAACTCAAGCGCTGCGAGCTTCAGATTGTGGAGGCTCCCCGCTTTTTTGAGGCCATGCTGCGTGGGCGTCCTTACGGGCAGGCTTCGCACCTGACATCGCGAATCTGCGGAATCTGCGCGGTGGGCCATGCCACCACCTCCCTCCGGGCGACAGAAACCGCCCTGGGCGTTGAACTCAGCGAGCAGACGATTCTGCTGCGCAAGCTCAACTTCTACGGGGAAATCCTGGACAGCCATATCCTGCATGTCTACATGCTGGTTGCCCCCGATTTTCTGGGGGTGGGAAGCGTGATCCCGCTGGCGACCTCCGCGCCTGATGTGGTGCTGCGTGCCCTGCGTATGAAGAAGCTGTCGGGCGATATCTGCGCAGTCATCGCAGGCCGTCATACGCACCCAATTGCCATGACGGTAGGTGGTTTTACCCATTTTCCGACAATGGAAAAGCTTGAGCAGCTGCGCGAGCGGCTTGAGGCTGTGCGGGCGGATGTGGATGAAACCGTGGCTTTGTTCCAGACACTGCAAATCCCTGACTTTGAACGGGAAACCGAGCATATTGCCCTGCACAAACCGGATGAATATGCCTTTATCGATGGCGTGATCAAGAGCACCGATAGCGGCGAATGGCCGCTTGACCGGTACCTGGAAGTGACCAACGAATACATGGTGCCGCATTCTACCGCCAAGCGCGCCCGTAACCAGCGCGAGGCCTATGCAGTCGGCGCAATGGCGCGGGTTAATGTTAATTATGACCTGCTCCATCCAAAGGCTAAAGAAGCCGCTGTTGCACTCGGTTTAAAGCCCGTATGCCACAACCCCTACATGATCTCGGTTGCGCAGGTTGTTGAGATCGTCCATGCGATTGAGGATTCAATCGTCCTGACCGATGCCCTTCTTAAACGGGGTGTTGAATGGGAGGAACCGGCCCCACCAGCCCGCCTGAGCGGGGAAGGAGTTGGTTCTTGCGAAGTGCCCAGAGGCATTTTGTTCCACCATTATAAGATTGAGGATGGGCTCATTGTTGGTGCAAATGGTGTCATCCCGACCACGCAGAACCTTCAGAATGCGGAAGAGGACATGCGCGCGCTGGTGCCAACCATTCTTGACCGGTCGCAGGAGGAGATCACGCTGGCGCTTGAGATGCTTGTTCGAGCGTATGATCCCTGCATTTCCTGCTCAACACACCTGCTGGATGTCCGGTTTGAGTAGAATGGTGAGATGACTGAAAATATGCCTGGGAAAGCGGGGTCAGGCGCCGGCGCAGACCGGCTCTTGGTGCTTGCACTTGGCAATCCCCTGCGCGGTGACGACGGGGCGGGAGAAGCCGTCCTGGAGTATCTGAAATCAGGTCCTGGCATCCCGGAGCATATCGATCTGGTAATTGGTGGCACGCCAGGTTTGGAACTGGTGCTCTTCCTGGAAGGCTATTCCAGGGCGGTCATCATTGATGCCGCCGAGATGGGACTCCAGCCAGGTGAATGGCGCAGCTTTTCACCCGACCTGATACAATCTGCTGCCGGAGAATTCCAGGGAACGCTGCACAGTGCAGGGCTGTTCGAAGCCCTGTATCTGGCCGAATCGCTGGGCCAGATGCCCGCCTTTGTCCAGATCATTGGTATCCAGCCGGAAGCGGTGACCTGGGAGCCGGGACTGAGCCCAGTCGTGCAGGAGGTTGTACCGCAGGTTGGAAATGCAATACGGGAGAGTTATTTCTAAGAGATTCTGCGCTTAACATAATCAGAAATCTCATCATACTATTACTGCTGCGTGGAAGGACGTACTCCAATGGCAAAGATATTGATTATTGATGATGACCCTGACATGGTGCTTGCAGCACGGCTGTGCCTGGAAAATGCCGGTCATGAGGTCTACGAGGCAGCAAGCAGCCGTGAAGGGCTGTCCAGCATAGAGCAGGTACGGCCGGATATCATTATCCTGGATGTCATGATGGATACCACAACCTCTGGCTTCCAGCTTGCGCTGACCCTGCGCAGTCCCGACCCCAACTCACCCTATGCTGAGTATGCCAACATCCCAATTATCATGCTGACGGCAATTCATACCACATCGCCGGTGAAACTTTCCCCGGATAGTGACTACCTGCCGGTTGATGCCTTTATCGATAAACCCATTGATCCCACCGCCCTCTTGAAGCAGATAGAAGAAATACTGGCAAAGTAAACAACGCTCAGAGGGGGAAACGATCTGGTGGGGCGCATCAAACCATCCGGTGACGATAAGCAGGCACTTGATGATCTGGAGCTTAAGTCTCTCAGAATTCTTTTTGCCGATGATGTATATTCCGGCATAAAGCGTATCGTTCGGGCCCGCTGGGGCGCAGGGATTCTCCTGGTGGTGGTAACCGCGATCAGCGTTTACCTGCTCAACCTGCCCCTCCGTGTACTTCCACTATATCTGTTAGGGATCATTATTCTGCTTTATAACACGGCCTTTGCCCTGTACATTCGCCGCTGTGCTTCCAGTCAGCATATGGCGCTCAAGCCTCTCCGCCGCGTCATTTTACTGCAGGTGGCCCTGGACTGGTTATGTCTGTCCGTGTTTATCCACCTCACGGGCGGTATCGCCAGCCCCGGTATCCCGGTTTTGATGATCCATATGCTGATGGTGACCATTCTGCTGCCCTACCAGACCCCCTACTGGTTTGTCATTATTGGTACACTTGTTTTGCTCCTGGTAACAGGCCTGGAACTGTTCAATGTTATTCCTCATATCGGGGTCATACCCGGCTTTCCATTGGACTTGCACCGGAATACATTTTATGTGCTCTCCGTGCTGACCTTTTTCGCAGCTACAGCGTTCATGAGCGTCTATCTGACCTCCAGTATCATGAGGCGCCTGCGCTGGCGGGAGCGTCAGATCATTGCTTTGTTTGAAACTTCACGGGCGATATCCTCAACCCTCAGCCTCCCAGAAGTGATGGATCGGCTGGCAAAAAGCGCGGCAGATGCCCTGAATGCACAGGGGGCGCTGATTCGTCTGCTCGATGAAACAGGCGATCAGCTAAAGATGACTGCCTCATACGGTCTCAGTCAGAGCTACCTGGACAAGGGCCCGGTGAGTATTGCCCACAGCAAACTGGATGTAGAGGCTCTCAGCGGCACTGCTGTCCTTGTGGACGATGCGCCCGCAGACAGCCGCATACAGTATCCTGAACAGGTGAAGAGCGAGGGCATTCGCAGCATGCTTGTTGCTCCCATCCGGGGCTCATCCCGCGTGTTGGGCGTCCTGCGCGTTTACGCCAATCGCCCGGCAAGTTTCACCAACGATGATGTGGTCTTTTTGACAGCGGTTGCTGAACAGGGGGCAATAGCACTTGAAAATGCCCTTGTGCATGAAAACCTGCACGATGTCAATCAGGAGCGCGCCCAGTTTGTCCGCCTTGTGACTCACGAGCTACGAGCGCCGGTAACCAGCGCTCAGAGCCTTCTGCGGGTGCTGCTGCAAGGGGTGACAGGCACGCTCACCAATCAGCAAGCGGACATACTGGGGCGGATTGACCTGCGTTTGAATACGCTGCTCGAATTGATCAATGATTTACTGACACTTGCTGCAACCAAGACCAATTTCCTTGCACAGGAGTTGACTCGGATACCCCTTCAACCGGTGGTGTTGGAGGTGGTTGAGCACATGCGACATCTGGCGGAGGAAAAGCATCTATCTCTGACCTGTGATCTGCCCTCCGAGGCGCTGCCGGTGCTGGTTGCCGAAGACGGACTCAGACGCGTGCTCGAAAATCTCATCGGCAATGCCATCAAGTACACCCCCGAGGGGGGACAGGTGAGGGTCAGGGTGGTGGAATACGGCGCACAGGTTGCCACCTATGTGGAGGATACCGGGATTGGTATCCCGGAAGAAGAACTGCAAAACCTCTGGAACGAGTTTTTCCGCGCCACTAATGCCAAAAAGACCGGCATAACCGGAACCGGGCTTGGTTTATCCATTGTCAAACAGGTGGTGGAGCAGTTTGGGGGAACAGTAAGTGCGCAGAACAGGGAAGGACAGGGCACTGTGTTCCGCTTTACACTGCCGCTTGCATAAATCTGTCCCCGGCCTGGAATTCGACTCCTTTTTCATTATTTGCTTCGTGCCTTTTAGAGTGGTATAACTTCCTGCCGCCGGTCAGGTATAAGCATCCTTGTGGCTGGCAGCGACAAAATTGCCTGTTGACAGAATGATGGGTTTTGCCGTAAATTGGTCTCAGATACGATCCAACTGTAAGCATGGAATTGATACCTGTTCAATTTTAAAAAACCGGAGTGATAAAAATGGACAAATGGGTTGATGAATTAGAGGATATTATCCATGGTCCTGATGATGACGACGAAGTGATAGGTGACGACGCCGTCGAGGAATGGGATGAGGACGAATGGGACGAGGATGACGACGACTGGGACGATGACGAAGAGTGGGATGATGATGATTGGGACGACGATGATGACGAGGATTGGGACAGCTGGGATGACGACGGTTATTAAGCGTTAGCCCGCCCCCCTGTCATCCCAGATTGCAAGTACAGAAGTACAGAGAACAACGAAGCCGGCTTTTGCCGGCTTCTGTTAATATCCTCTCTATCGGCCTCGCGGCGAGACTAGCCCTCTGAAATGTCGGCGTCCTTCGGGATCAGCCCCAGTTCAACGGCTTCGTCCAATGACAGGGCGTCATCACTGACCTTGGTTTCAAGCGCACCGGCTTCTTCCCAGAAGCCGTCGAGGTCGGCAGGCTCCCCATCCAGCGAGAGGTCAAGCGTCTCCAGATCAAGGTCAAGCGCTTCAACCTCTTCTCCCTCCTTCACCAGCGAATCCAGGTCGATCAGTGCTGGTTCTTCTGCCTCTTCTTCGGGTTCTGCCTCGACTGCTGGCGCGGTTTCTTCCACAGCGTCATAGGCGGCTGCGGGTTCCGGTTCTTCCTCTTCCGCTGCATCTGATTGGCTCACGGGTTCCGCGCCGATCATCTCAATGATCCGGTTGGCTGCTGACTTGCCATACCGGAGCACCGGGCCCATCTCTTTCTGACTGCCGCCGGGGAAGATGATTGCGATGAAGAAATCCGACCCTGCCGACATGGCGTAAATATCATACCAGTTCCCGTCATAGTAATGGACGGCCGTTGATGGCTCATCACCAAGATACGAAGAAATCTCGGCTGTTGTGGTAAAATTACGGGCCAGCAGCACCACCAGCTCAGAAAAGCGCGGCAGGTCATCCACCGATCCATCTTTGATCTGCACATTGCCCAGCCGGCTGATAAAGGCGATCCCACGTGCGCCCAGGTCAATCCGTAGCCTGGAAAGCACCCGCAGCACCGGGCCGTGGTCAAAGGTGGGGATAGCCCCCACCGGACCTTCAGCTTTTTTCAGCTTTTCAACCTGCTGCTCGCCGTAAATGGCAAGCGTAACGGCTTCAACAAATTCCTCTGTATCAATGGGCTTCTCAAAGATTCGGAAGATGTCCATCTCGCTGATCTGGGTAACCACCTGATCAAGTGCGTGCCCGGTGATCAGGATGGTTCTGATATGAGACTGGACTTTCTTGACCCGCTGCAGCAGTTCGACCCCGTTCATGCCAGGGAGCCGGTAGTCGGCCACAATCACATCAAATTCGCGACCCATCTCCAACAGTGCTTCCTCGCCGGATGGGACGTCAACCACAAATATCCCGTGGTTTGAAAGCTCCAGCGCGGTGCGCAGGACACGGGCGACTTCCCGCTGGTCGTCGACGATCAGAACGCGTGATTCTCGTTCCAGGCTCATTGGCAGATTCCTGATATTTCCTGTTTTCTGAGGTTGGCCACTTCAGACATTATACCTGATTCTGTTGAGGAGGATGCAATCCGCTGTTCGATGTTAGCAGATTGTAAATCAGTCATCAATCAGAGGTTGCTCACCTATTACTACGACAATGTCAGATTAACCATTTATTCAACCAGACAGGCCGCTGGTAGGGACGCGCAACTGCGCGTCCGCAGACGGACACCCTGTAGGGTGTCCCTGCTGACCTTGATCATCCAAAATATCCGAGCAATGTGACATTGTCGAAATACCCACCCCTACTTTTGGGAGGTTACAACTGGCGCTGCTTCCCATATGATATCAGTAGGCGGCCAGCCTGTAAGGTGACGCGCTTGCTGCCCAATGAATATCCTATGAATATGTGGAAAGGTGTTATCTTTTGTGAGAAAAGCAAGAAGGGCGCAGTTCGTTTTGCTGGTATCGGTCCTGTCTGCCTGCACCTCTATCCCATCCGATGCAACGCCGACGGTGGCTCTCGAGCCAACAATGACATCTGCCATAATATCTGTACCGGAGCTGGCGCCGACTCTTGAACCAGCCTCGACCAGCACAGCCCATCCAACCAGTATACCAGAGCAGGGCGCCACAGCCGCCCCGACATTAAATCCAAACCCATTGGGATACGCTGGTAATCCGATTACCTCAAACGATCAATGGGAGCCGCTGATCCAGGAATTTGACGGGGTGCCGATGGCATTGGTGCCTGCCGGGTGCTTCACGATGGGCAGCACGGACGAACAGGTTAATTACGCCATGGAACTATATGGCCCAGGCGCGCAGCGCGGCAGGTTTGCAAACGAACAGCCAGCACATGAAGTGTGCTTTGATGAGCCATTCTGGATCGATATCTATGAGGTAACCAATGGACAGATTGGGAGCAACCCAAACTGTACTGCATTCTCGTATCGCGACAGCCAACCGCGTATCTGCATTAATTCGTATAATGCTCAGGCGTATTGCGAAACCCGTGGTGGGCGGCTGCCAACCGAGGCGGAATGGGAGTATGCAGCGCGAGGTCCTGACAGTCTTATCTTTACCTGGGGTAATGAATTTGTCACAGAAAACGTGGCCTTTCTTGCCGATGGAACCTGGGATGTAGGAAGCAGACCCGGCGGTATTTCATGGATAGGCGCCTATGATATGGGTGGAAATGTATGGGAATGGGTGAGTGATTGGTACAACAGCTACCCTTCAGAAGGGCAGCAGGCCCGGCATCCGGGGGATAACAATATGGAAGTACGGGTAGTACGGGGAGGATCATCGGACCACTTGTATGGTGTGCGTGCTGCGTTCCGGGGATGTCTCAGGGCCAACATCTCGCAGATCAACTACGGGTTTCGATGCGCTCGTGAATATACACCATAAGGCGGAGAGGGTGGGATTCGAACCCACGGTGAGCACGAAGCCCACAACGGTTTTCGAGACCGCCCCATTCAACCACTCTGGCACCTCTCCGTATTCTGTATGCGGTTTTCAGGTTTACTTCTTGCCCTGCGCGCGCAACTCGTCAAAAAACGCTTGGATCAGGGCCTGCGATTCGTCTGCCAGCACGCCCCGGATTCTCTCCACCCGGTGATTTAGCTTTGGGTGATCCAGTAGGTCAATCACCGAGCCGCCCGCACCTGCCTTGGGGTCGTCCGCCGCCCACACCAGCCGGGGGAGACGGGCCTGCACCATGGCTCCAGCGCACATCGGGCAGGGTTCCAGCGTGCAGTAAAGTGTTACGCCAACCAGCCGCCACCCACCAAGCGTTTGCGCGGCGTCCTGGAGGGCGATGATCTCGGCGTGGGCGGTCGGGTCTTTGTCATGTTCTTTGCGGTTGTATCCCCGCCCCACGACCTGCCCGCCGCGCACCGCCACAGCCCCGATAGGCACATCCCCCAGCGCGGCGGCT
>JAFGNO010000142.1 GCA_016926985.1 Anaerolineae bacterium | reverse complement strand
GTGAGTAGCGGATCAATCAGCGCCTGACGGTCGAGGAATACCAGCATGGGGGCCAGCGCGCTCAGGAGACCGGCGAGCAGGCCGATGCGTTTCCCGCCCAGCATCCGCCCCAGCGTCAGGCAGGCGCTGACCGTGACCACCCCGGCGAAGACAGAGACCATTCGGCCCAGGAATGGGCTTTCTGGCCCATAGGGGTTGAACAATGCCAGGATTGCCGGAAACAGAAACTTGTTGTCGCCAATTCCTATCAGTATGTTGTCTTTTGCAGCATCGTATGACCACATGATGTGGGTGGCCTCATCAATATAGAGAGGCATCACGAGCAAACGACAGATTCGAAACGCAAAGGCAATCAGCAGGATGGCTGTGCTCAAGGTCATGAATTTCCGCAGAGAGTGGGACCTGTGCGTGATCGTAGTCAAGGTCAGTTCCTTGTCGTCATATGGGTGTTGGCTGCCGTCAGGGGCCAATCAGAATGCAATTATATCGCGGCTTGAGAAGAGGTGTCAGTATCTTCCCAGGAAGGTCCTGTGCCACGTCATCTGTTCGCGGATTTGCATATCTGTTGTCCGGGTTCTGATAGTCAGGGCGAGGTCAATCGCAAGGTTTCTCATCAGGCCGTAGCCCAGCCGCGGATAATTCTCACATAGTTTGATGAGTTTTTTGCGGGGGATGACAATCAGAGTAGTATCGGCGGTACCACACCGTGCCGCGGCAGAGCGGATGCCATCATCGACCAGGGATATCTCACCGAAAGACCCCAGACGGCGTATGGTGGTGATGGTTGTTTCCTCTGTCATACGATTCTGAGCAAGCGCTTCTGGTTCAATCTGGATCAGGATGTCTATCTCGCCCTCTGCAACAATATACAGCTCGCTGCTGGCCGAACCCTGGTCAAATATCATATCACCTGGAGAATACTTCCGCAGTTTGCAGATTTCCACGATTTTTTCCAGGTATTTCTTGCCAATGCCTGCAAATATCGAGGTTTGATGTAAGATATCAGTGATCTCTTTTTCTTGGGTCATGCTGCTCTCCTTGATCCAGCAGTAGTGATTAGTTTAGTATAGAACAGGCAGCGCGACAATGCAGGATGGTGAAGCGAATAACGCCAGGCTCTCTCCTGCTGAAATCGGGGAACTTGGTGAGCAAATCGCCCGGCAGGCGCTCAGCACCTATGGATATACCATTGTTGAAATGAACTGGCGTTGCTTTGCCGGTGAGATTGACCTGATCGCTCTTGAAAGGGATGTTTGGGTTTTTGTTGAGGTAAAGACGCGCCGGAGCGAAGCTTATGGTACTCCGGAAGAAGCAGTAACATCAGACAAAAAACGACGGCTCTTTGCTGTGGCGCAGGTGTATCTGGTCGAAAATGACCTGACTGATGTCGACTGGCGCATTGATGTCGTGGCAATTGCCCTGTCATCTACGGGGCGGGTAGTCCGGTTGCATATTCACCGTAATGCAGTATATGCCGAATAGGAACAAAACTCCCCCCCTGATTGTCATAGTCGGGCCGACTGCTGTAGGAAAATCAGGCGTTGCTATTTACATTGCGCAGCACATTGGAGGGGAGATAGTCAATGCCGATTCTCGGCAGGTCTACCAATTGCTGGATATAGGGACTGCTAAACCCACGGCGCAGGATATAGAGTCAGTACCACATCACCTGTTCGATTTTCTCGATCCTTCCGAATCCCTTACGCTTGCGTCATATCAGGAACTTGCCCGGCAGACCATTGCTGATATACACCGGAGGGATAGAATTCCTCTGCTGGTTGGCGGATCGGGGCAATACGTCAGGTCGATCACGGAGGGATGGGGTATCCCGCGCGTGGCACCCCGCTTCTGCTTGCGTATGGACCTGGAAAGTTTTGCCTGCCTTTATGGGCGCGAGTGTTTGCATCGGTGGTTGGCGTCGGCAGACCCGGAGGCCGCGACCAAAATCGACTATCGCAATATCCGCCGGATGATACGGGCTTTTGAAGTGTATCTGGAAACTGGTATCCCAATTACTGGGCATCAGCAGCGCAATGCACCAGCCTATCCCATATTGATAATAGGGCTTACCCGCGCCAGGTCTTCCCTGTATAGCCGGGTCGACAGGCGAGCAGACCTCATGATTGAAGCTGGCCTGGTGGAGGAAGTCAAGGCGCTCATCCAGTGGGGATATGGCTGGTCCGATACGGCGATGGCGAGTCTGGGATACCGGCAGTTTATGGGCTACTTTACCGGTGAGCATACACTTGATGAGGCAGTAAGTCGGATTAAGCGTGAGACCCGGCGTTTCATCCGGCAGCAATATACCTGGTTCCGGCTAAACGACCCCTCAATAACGTGGTTTGATCTGGATGTAACCGATTGCACTGCTGTCCTGGACTGCTGTCAGAAATGGCTACGCGAGTCATGGTCGGGTCATCTGAATGAGGATATCCGTTGGTGATGGCTGGTCTCTGAAAATGGTTACGTTATCATCGACCATGGTGATATACCCGTCGGCGATCACATAGATGGTATAATAGCGCCCCCTTTCCAGCCCTCGTAAGAGTTCGAATTGGCCGTTTCGGTCGGTGACTGCCTGGGTGTGAATTTGCGAGCTATCCCACAGGAAGGCGGGGGACTCAAAAGCGACATCCAGGAAAAAGACCAGGGCTCCATCAATGCTATCACCGGTCAGTGCGTCGACAACTTTACCGGTTATCAACACTTCATTTGAATCTGCATCGGTGCCTGTCTCTGCCTGTGTGCCGCTTCCCACGGTCATCGCCACCGAGATAAACGGTTGGTTCTCAATCAATATATCTAACGTATATTCCCCTTCAGAGAGTTGCTGGTCAGAGAAGAGACCGATCCACATGTCGTTGCCGGTTGCATTCCTGCCCCATGGTTGGGTTTCTGAAATTGCTAACCGGCCATTGTGAAACCATCGATAGGTCCAGTTTGTGCCGGTAGAAATATTGTCCCAATCAAAAAAGACATAGAGACTTCTACTGCTGAACGGGAAAGCCATTCCACTTGTCCCAATTGCGTTGGCTGGCTTCCCGTCGTTTGAGATTTCATTTGAGACACGGCCATTGAACAGGGCGATGGGCATGGTATCACTTGTTGGTTGTCCTGCCAGAGTGAACAAGCCGATTGCGGCCAGCCGATCTTCAATCAGGATTTCCAGTTGGTAGTTGCCTTCCGGTAGTCCGGCCTCGCTGGAAACACTCAATCGATGACGTCCATCCCTCCCGGCATCCCAGGTGTGTGTGATCTTATAAATAACCTCGTTGTTTAAATACCAGATTTCTGACCACGCTGTGCCCTCAATCATTTGTGAATAGCTAAACTCAGCCGCTAATTGAGTGATTGTTGCCGGAAATACCGGGCTCCGGGCAGACAGGTTTCCTTGCGCGTCTGGTATACCGAACACAAGATCGCTGAGGATATTGTTCTCTGTTGGATCTGCCCCAATGCGAAGTTGCACAGAACCGACAGGCAGGTCGTTGATCAGAAGGGTGAATTCATAGAGTCCATCTGGCCAGGTTTTCCCTTCAGTCCCAATATACCAGATGCCATCCTGAGGGCCAGACCATACCAACGGGCCCAGGCTGAACTGTGGCATGGGTTGTCCGTCACGGGTTATTTGCAGAAGATAAGGCATCCCGGGGGGCATGTTCTTGTGTTCAAAGAACAGGAAAAGGCTGTCTGTTCCGGAAGGCGCACTACTGATAATTCTGCCTGGGTATTGGTAAGGATTGACGCCGGAAGATACAAAGAGCCTTCCCACGAGAGGATCGATATTGGGGGACAAACCTGGCCCAGGTGGAGAAGAATCGGCGCTACTCAACCCATTTGTAGCAGCATTAAGCAGGTGATGGGCAAAGACAACCGGTCTGAACGCTGTGATAGGGGTGCCTATTGGTACGCAGGGGTCGCGCTCAGTGATGATGCCATCCTGGTCGCTATCTTGAATGCTCAAACAGGTTGTGTCGGCCTGTGTTCCCAGATTCCTGGGCGCGCTGCTCATAATGCCTACCAGCCGTCCATCATTGGTGTATACGCCGCCGCCGCTCATACCACCCCCAAGACTGGCATCTGTCCGTAACCAGGCGAATTCGCTGCCGTTTGTCTCTGCGGTGATCCCGGTGATAACGCCTTCAACCAGGGATACGCCGGTTGCAGTCAGGTCTTCGTAACCGGAGAATAACACGCCATTACCGGGCAGCAGCGAGGAAGGATCTCCCAATCTCACATGCGGAAGATTGAGTGAGGCCCTGTCGATTGGGCTGCCATCCAGCCCGGCAGATATCTGGAGAACAGCCAGGTTGTATGCCGGGTCGACCTGCTGCAATTCCGCAGTATATGTTGGAATTGGCGGCTCATCCAGTTGTAGAGGTAGAGCGATGACAATTCGTTCTCCTCTGCATGGGCCCATGGCGGTTGCAAGGTGCGCATTGGTCAGGATCAACCCATCCTGACTGACCAGTGTGCCCGAACCAACGCAGGAGATTGCCTGGGTGGTTCCTATCTCGTAGGTCTGCATGATAAATACGGTTGCCTGCATGATATCTTCGACAACCTGCTCGCGTTCTGTATTGTCCTGGGCCGTGGCTATTGTCACGGCGGGGAGCAACAGCACAAAAAAGAGGGCGGCCAGCTTCTGCAGGGTATATCTCTTGGGTTGGGGACGCAGCTTTTTAACCATGGCTCAATACCGCAGGCTTTCTAGAAATCGCTCAAACAGGGGCAGCTGCTTCTCGAAATCTGCCTCTCCGGACAGGTATGATACAACAATCACCCGGCTGCCATCCCGTATGAGAATGTCGCGACCCAGCACGATAGCCGGAAGTTGCTGCACAAACGGGTTGTTATCGGTCTCGACAAACACAAAATCCATCTGTGTATAAACAACATTCCCTACTGTGTAGCTATCTATACCCAGTACACGGTAAGCGATCCAGTTAGCAGAACGTTGGATGGTAAGGGTGTCCAGGACATTTCGTGTGGAAGCCTGAATGCCAACCGGTACAACAGAAATACGAAATTCTGTTTTAAATGGTCTGGCGCCGGGATCGCGAATACTGACGATATAGTCACCCTGTTCGTCAGTCAACCAACCAGCCGGATACAGCGCTTCAAACCCATATACACTGCTTGTGTAAGTCCATTGGCGTTCGGTATACCGCTGCCTGATCAGGGTGCCCACAACAAACAGCCCAATCAGGAGGACAAAAACCATTACTGTTGATAGCCGGTCATTCCGGGTTATCGGAGGCACCTGAGATGGGTGGCTGATGTCATCTTCCAACCAGGTAGTATTTGTCATGCGGCTCCTTGCCTGGCTTGCCAGCTTCGGTTGAATCTGCGTGACAGGGTGCTCACCACAGATGTGGTTATCAATAGGCCAATGAGGTTCACTACAAACCCTGGCCAGGGGCTGAACCCATCTGAGGAGAGATTCAGTGGAATACGGTTAAGCTCAGTAGCAGCATACAGTAGGCTGCCGAGCAGGCCTGTTGCAATAAGAACACCTGCAGGAAGGTAATACGGCTGCATATCAATAAACCGGTTTCGCCCGATGAACAACCCAATGACTAGGCTTACAGAAACGTAGGCGCTGATTTGCGTTAGAATTCTTAGATTACCCTCCAGTATTGTGTAACCCCCGATATCAAGGCTGTCCAGCCCGGTTAGCATTGACGCGTAGCTCCAGCCTGCGGCGAGTGCATATACATAGCCGTCATTTACACGAACAAATTGCTCAGATCGCCAGATAGCAAAACGGAGTATTGCATAGAGGACTAAAACATGAATAGAGCTTTCTATTGTGATATGGGCGACGAATCGGTTGATTGGATTCGCCGCGGTCAGCCACTCCTGTAAGCCGACAAACTGGTAAAGAAATGGACGCGAAATCGCGGCAGCTACTAACATCGATATGGCGCTGATCGTTATTACCTGTGTTGAGATAGTCATCTGGCGGCGCAATGACATCAGGAACAGGATTATGAGCCAGGTCAGCAACGGGGAAAAAGCAGTAGTAATGCTGAAAATCAATCGGACGAGATCGCTTGTAGTGGCGGTAGCGTTTGCAAACGCCAGCACACCGGCAAGAATTATAAGGACAGCGGTGGCCGCGCTCTGGGCGTGCCACAATGGGGGAATGCTCGCAAACAAGCCTGAGGCGTGTGCCTTGCAATAAACGCGGTCGCCGATAATTTCAAAGTCCTTTACCGGTTCATTACATATTGTGCAGGTTTCTGGTGTGTTGTTGGACATAGCGCCATTTTACCGGTGCCTTTTCAGGCTTACAAGGGATCGGTATTTATCTGTCTATTGTAACGTTATATCTCGTGGCTTATAATTCCTCCAATTGAGCAGATGCTTGCTTAGGAGTTTGGATGACAAAACGGGTGCTCTGTATTGTGTTGGTGACCGTGGCTGTCTTGCTTGGCTCCTGTTCTCAGGGCAGCCCATCGGAGACCAGCGAGATCGTATATGGACTGACACTGGTACCTTCTGGCATCGATCCGCATATTCATGCGTCGGCAGAATTGGGTATCCCGCTCCGCAGTGTATACGATTCGCTTATTTATCGGGATAGTACAACGCTTGAGTTTGTACCTGGCCTCGCCGAATCCTGGGAGATAAGCCCGGATGGGCTGACCTATACGTTCTGGCTTCGACAGGATGTGGTATTTCATGACGGGACGCCCTTCAACGCGGACGCTGTCCGCATCAACGTTGAGCGCGTGTTGTCCCCGGAGGCCAATTCGCTGAAAGCAGCCGGTCTGCTGGGTACCGTTCAGCGGGTAGAGGTGGTGGATGATTACACAGTTCAACTCATCCTATCAGCACCTTATGCGCCGCTTCTGGATGGGCTGAGCCAGCCTTATCTGGGGATGGCATCTCCAACGGCTTTGGCTCAATGGGATACAGCCACATACCAATTTCATCAGGTTGGAACAGGGCCCTATCGGTTTGTTGAATACATAGTGGATGACCGGCTGGTGCTGGAAAAATTCGATGGCTATAATTGGGCGCCGTCTTGCGTGATTAATCCGGGTGTGCCAGCAGTTGACCGGATTGTCTTCAGGTTTTTTACCGATCCGGCTACGCGCACGTTAGCGTTGCAAAGTGGCGAGGCAGATATCATGGGCGAACTACTTCCCTATGATGCGCAAACCCTGTCGTCGGAGGGCCTGATCGATCTGGTGGTGGCGCCTATTCCCGGACAACCCCTGCAGTTTTTGTTCAATACCCATAAGTCCTATACCAGTAGCCTGGAGGTGCGCAAGGCTTTGCTCTTCGCCACCGACAGGAGAGCGATTATCCAGGGGGTGTTTTACAGCCTTTCAAATATCGCTTATGGGCCGCTGAGTTCGTCAACCCTTTACTACACCCCGGAAGTCGAAGATATGTACGCCTACAATCCTGAGATGGCACGGGCGCTTATGGATGGGACAGGCTGGCTTGATACCGATGGGGACGGCTGGCGTGATGCTGACGGGAGCCCGATTGAGTTGATTATTCTGGTTCCACCGTGGGGCCTTGCCCCGGAAGTTGCCCAGCTGCTCGAGAGTGAGTGGGAGACAACATTACAGGTAAAAATCAGGCTTCAGCAGGTCGCCTCGTTCCCATTGCTTGTGGAGGAAGTGGCCAGCGGGAACTATCATGCAGTATCTCTCAATTTGCAGGGACTTGATCCGGTCGTCTTGAACAGCTTCTTTTTGTCAAATGGCAATCGGAATTGGACAGGATACGCAAGTCTGGATCTGGACAATCTGCTGATCCAGGCGCAGACAGAGGCGGATCCGATCTTGCGAGCAAATTATTATGCACAAGCGCAGGTGTTGATTATGGAGCAGGCCCTGGTTCTGCCCATCCGCGAATATACCAACCTTAACGGGACAAATACCTCGATAGCGGGGTTACATTTTGATCCACAGGGCTGGTTCCCGTATCTTGTCGACCTCAGCATTGCCTCTCCCTGATCGTATGGCGTTATACATCACCCGCCGCTCTTTCAGTATCTTATTGACCATCTGGCTTGCTGTGTCCCTGACCTTTCTGGCCATGCAGATTGTTCCAGGGGATCCGGCTCAGGCAGCGCTGTCTCAGTCAACAGCCACCGATGATATGATCCAGAGTCGGCGGGAAGCACTTGGTCTTGACCAGCCTCTACACATTCAATACGCAAGGTTTCTGGGGGGGCTTCTTCAGGGCGATCTGGGCGTATCGTGGTCTGCCGGGCAGCCGGTGGCAGTCCTCATGCAGGAGCAGTTAAGGCCGACAGCCATGCTGGCCCTATTTGGTCTGGTGGTTGCAGTAGGCGTTGGGGTTGTTCTTGGCTTATTAATGTCAATTAGTGCCGGATCGCTGTTTGAGCCTATTGCGCAGACCTTCACTGCGCTACTCCTGGCTTTACCGGTTATGTTTGTCGGGACTCTGGCAATCTGGATATTTGCTGTTATATTGGATTTGCTGCCCGCTACGGGGCAGGGCACCTTCTGCCAGCTTATTTTGCCCGGTATTGTCGTGGGATTGAGTGGGGCTGGCGGAATTGCCCGCGCAGTTGATGCAGGTGTTCGCAGCTCACTGGAAATGCAGTTTGTACGTGTCGCTTATGGGAAAGGCCTGTCGCGACTTGCTGTTTACCTTAAACATGCACTTCGGGTGGGCATCCTGCCGGTTATTGACATTACAGCGTTGCAGTTTGCTTATTTGCTTGGTGGTGCAGTTGTCACAGAAACTGTCTTTTCCCGGCAGGGCATCGGCAGGTTGCTGGTGAACGCGGTTTTGGCCAAAGATTTCCCGGTTATTCAGGGCATTGTTGTACTTGCCGCGCTGGTATATGGGGTGGTGCATTTGGCGGCTGATATTGCTCATGCCTGGGCGGACCCACGAAACCGCCTTGTACCTGGCAGATGATTTCCCGGCGCATCCGTCATTGTGCTCCCTGGCTTTTGACCTTCATTATTGTTCTTTTCGCGTTTGCCGGCCCGTTGGTTTTGCCAGATAACCTGCGGCTGGCCGATACATCAAGACAGTTTCTGGCTCCCTCCAGGCATTTTTTGCTGGGTACAGATCAGTTGGGGCGCGACCTGTTATATCGCGTGGCACTGGCTACTCGTATGAGCCTGGCGTCTGCTTTGGTTTCGACGGGTCTCTGTGTCAGTATCGGATTGCTGTTTGGCGCAGCCTCAAGCGCTGCTGGAGGGTGGCTGGACTGGGTAGTCATGCGTATTGTGGATACAACCCTATCTATACCTGGGCTTGTGTTAGCCATGGCTGTAATTGCCGCCATGGGGCGGGGATTCATTCCGGTGTCGGTTGCTGTAGGCGTTGGCCTTGCTCCTGTGTACACCCGGATTGTTAGAGCGGCGTTCCTGTCTGCAAAAAACGAGGTATATATTGAAACGGCGCGCCTGTCAGGGGCAGGATGGTTTTGGATAGCCACCAGATATATCATGCCTTCTGTATATCAGCATTTAACAGTCAATGCGGTTACACTCTTTGCCTGGTCTTTGCTGAATACGGCTGCCCTTGATTTTCTGGGTATGGGCAGCGAACTGTCGGTTGCCTCGCTCGGTCGTATGATAGGGGAAGGAAGATTGTACCTGCGCCAGGCCCCCTGGACGTCAATTGTGCCAGGAGTAGCCCTGACACTGCTTGTCGTCACTGTGTATTCGATAGTGGACAGGTATTCTGTGGCAGATGCTGGTACAATGCGGGTAAATAACATGAAAAATGCCACCAGAGGATGGCGGCATCTTTCATAATATCGTTGAGGAGGAGAAGAAGGCGTCCGCACTTATACGATAGCACATTGGCTTATGCCTGTGTTGACGGGAAAGCGTCGACTTACCTACGCGAAACCTACGCTGGTGTTGTGTGGCGTTCAGCATCTGATTTTCTCATGACATTCTTCCGAAGATTCTGGCAACTTACCACAGCAATATTCATCATGGTGTTGTTTGCCTCTACGTCGCAGTTGCTCCTGGCCCAGGATGGCAGCGATGAGGTCGACACTATATTGGATTCGCTTTCAACTGAAGAGCGGATTGGGCAGTTGTTCCTGATCACAATGGCCGGCGATAGTGTGGCAGCCAGCCCGGCAGTTATCAGGTTGATTCAGGATTATCACGTTGGTGGCGTCATCCTTACTGCCAGCAATAACAATTTCAATGACACCAATTCTCTTCTTGATCAAGTTAGTGCTTTGACCGCGGATCTTCAGTATATTGCAGCCGGTTACGTACGGGGAGTTGACGGTGCACTCTATGCACCTGAAACGGAGATATCGGGTACATATATCCCACTTTTTGTGGGCATTGAAGATATGGGCCAGGATTGGCCTTATTACCCGCTGCTGACGGGACTTACGCCGCCCGTTTCCAGCATGGCGATCGGGGCAACCTGGGACCCTGTCAATGCCGAGGCTATTGGCCAGATTCTGGGGGCAGAGCTTGCCAGCCTTGGCATCAATTTGTATCTTGGCCCATCGGCAGATGTGGTTGAAACAGCTCAATCCCAAACTCAGGCGAACTTTGGTACGCGGACATTTGGAGGAGAGCCATTCTGGGTGGCATCAATGGTGGCATCCTTTGTCAGTGGGATGCACAATGG
>JAFGNO010000141.1 GCA_016926985.1 Anaerolineae bacterium | reverse complement strand
TGCGGCGCGCCTTTAAGACGCCGCGTCCCCCACGCGTTTTCATCCGCTGGCGAAAGCCATGCACCCTGGCGCGGCGACGCTTTTTGGGTTGATAAGTACGTTTTGGCATTACGCTATAAACCTCTTCTTTCACAATATCCGCCCCTAAGCGGGGCGGTGGAATCACGCTCTAAATGCGAAGAGAGATTATAACGCGCACGCACAGGCCGGTCAAAACGACGCTGTCAGGAGAAGTGAGGGTTGCTGTTATACGAAGGGATCAGCTCTTTGAGCACAGCCCGGATGGCTGCGCTGTCGAGGGCGTTAGCTGCTTCCAGGAGGCGGGCAATCGCAGTGTCAAAGTTGTCTTCTGTCGCGTGCCGGTCTTTTTGTACGCGGAGAATCTTATCATAACGAGTTGGAGCCAGTTCTTCGTCGGTTGTAAGGAGCTCTTCATAAAGCTTTTCGCCGGGCCGGACCCCAACAAATTCAAGCTGAATATCCACATAGGGCTCCAGGCCGGAGAGCCGGATCACCTCACAGGCCAGATCAACGATGTTGACCGGATCCCCCATGTCAAGGATATAAAGGGCCCCATTTTCGCCCAGCGCAGCCGCCTGCAAGACCAGTTGCGTGGCTTCCGGGATGCTCATGAAGAAACGCTTCATATCCGGGTGGGTGATTGTGACCGGGCCACCTGCCTGGATCTGCTCGCGGAAAATGGGGATAGCACTGCCTCGACTGCCCAGAACGTTGCCAAAACGGACAGAGACAAAAGCCTGATGGTCATTGGCTTCCCGGGCCGCCTGAGCCACCAGGTATTCCGCAATGCGTTTGGAAGCGCCCATCACCGAGGTGGGCTGGATTGCTTTGTCTGTAGAGATGTTGACAAAGCGCTCGGAGCCATGGGTCAAAGCAACCTGAAGCAGGTTCCGGGTACCAAGCACATTGTTCAGGATCGCTTCGTCGGGGTTGGCTTCCATTACCGGCACATGTTTGTGTGCAGCCGCATGAAAAACCACCTGGGGATGGTAGGTTGAGAAAATATGATCCAGTTTGGCGGTGCGCTGAATATCGGCCACAAGAGGCGTAAATTCAAGATCAGGACAAGTGCTGCACAGTTCACGCTCGAACATATACAGGTTGTTTTCATCCCGTTCCAGTAAAATGAGCCTGCTCGGGTTGAACCGCATGACCTGCCTGACAAGTTCTGAGCCAATTGATCCGCCTGCCCCGGTAACCAAAACCACCCGATCTTGCAGATAGCTGGCTATTTCCTCCATGTTGAGGCGAACAGGCTCTCGTCGAAGGAGGTCTTCGACGTCCACTTCGCGAAGGTGAGAGATCGAGGCGTTGCCGGACAAGATGTCATAGACGCCGGGGATGATCCTGTGCTTGATTTTCGCCTCGCGGGCAAGGGTGACCACGTGCCGGATCACTTCACCAGGAGCAGATGGCATGGCGATCAGGACTTCGTTGACATTCAGGCGCTTCACACAGGTAGGGAGATCGTCAATGACTCCAACCACTGGCACTCCATAGAATGAAGTCCTTTGTTTACCCCGCTCATCGTCAAGGTAACCCACTGGATACAGGGCGGATTGAGGGTGGCGCAGCATTTCACGCGCGATCATCGTGCCGGCCTCCCCGGCTCCCACCACCAGCACTCGCCTGGCTGGCTGTGCCAGCGATTGGCTTTGCTGATGCTCATTGAGCAGCCGGAGCGCCAGACGGGCGCCGCTGAGCAGGAAAACGGAGAGGATACCATCCAGGATGGGAATGCTGCGGGGAATTGACAGGGCAGGATAGATAACGAAGGCTGCGGCAAGCAGGACAATCGATGCAGCGCCAACCGCGCGCAGGATCATAAACAGGTCACGGACGCCCACCTTATGCCAGGACTGCCTGTGCAGCGCATAGATAAATACCAGGATGGTTTTTAGAAAGGCGCTGACTGCGGTGTAGATGAGCAGTTCAAGCCAGAAGCCGGGCACCCTGGTCTCAAAGCGAACCAGGAATGCCAGAGGTCCAGCAATCACCCAGAGTAACAGGTCAGAAGCAAGTTTGAGTGGTAGATAGCTCTGGATGCCCAGCCGGTTGGCAAAAGCGGTGATCTGACGCATAGGTAAATCTGCTCGGACAGTCCTTCCATGAAATTCCCCATCTATATTAGCATGGAGATGGCTCCGTGGGTATTTTTTGCTGGAAATTCACAAGCGGGAGCACTTTGAGCCGGGTTATCCGGGTGCTATTTCCATAATACAAGAAAGGTTTGCCAGATCACCCGGATATCAGTCCAGCTGGTCCGTGTGGCCAGGTATTCCAGATCAAGAGCCAGTTTGGCCGGCATGATCTCTGCGATATAGCGCTCTTCCCATTGATCATCCGCCAGCATGGCCTCTTCATGTCGGTACCGGATGGATGCAGGGCTGGTGATCCCCGGTTTTTCGGCGAGCACCTTCTGCTGCTCCGGCGTATAGAGGGCCACATAGCGTGGATCTTCTGGACGGGGACCCACCAGGCTCATATCTCCTCGCAGGACATTGATTAACTGGGGAAATTCGTCCAGCTTTGTGCGCCGGAGCAGGCGGCCAATGGGGGTAATCCGGTTGTCATCAGCCGCGGTTATTCCCGGCCCAAGGCTCTCCGCATTGGCTACCATGGTGCGAAATTTATACAGGGTGAATAAACGACCGCCCTGCCCCACCCGCATCGCCCGATGGAGAACGGGCCCGGAGGATGTCAGGGCGATAGCGGCGCTGACCCCCGCAAAAACTGGCAGCAGGCTGATAAGCGCCAGCAGGCTGATCCCGATATCCGCAAGCCGTCGGATAACCATTGCTCCGCTACCTGTCAGCGTCGATGGGTGATAACAATGTCTTTTACAGCTTCAATGACATCGGTGACATCCTCGTCGGTCATCACCGAGTTGAGGGGGAGAGAGACCACGCGCTGATACTCGTGATACGTAACAGGAAAATTGTCCGGCTTCCACCCGTACTTATCCCGGTAATATGGATGCAGATGAACAGGGATGAAGTGGACGCTGGAACCAATATTACGCGCTGTCAATTCCTCGATGAATTGAGCCCGATTGATTAACAGCGCGTCCAGGTTCAACCGCAGGACATACAGGTGCCAGGCATGCTCAACATGCGGTTGGACAACCGGCACCTGCAAAGCGTCGATTTTCGAAAATTCGGCGTGATATTTTTCAACAATCTCCAGACGACGGGCCTGCATTTTTCCCAGGCGACTTAGCTGCGCTACCCCCAGAGCAGCCTGGATATCGGTCATATTGTATTTAAATCCCGGGGCGATAACCTCGTAATACCAGGAACCCTCTGCGCTGTAGCGGTTCCAGGCGTCGCGGCTCATCCCGTGCAGGCTGAGCACGCGTGCCATGTCAAAGGCGGGGTGGCTGCCGGTCAACATCCCGCCTTCAGCGGTGGTCAGGTTTTTGGTTGCATAAAAGCTGAAAGCCGTGAAGTGCCCAATGGAGCCGATGCGCCGTCCCCGGTAGGCAGCAGGGAGAGCATGGGCGGCATCTTCGATGAGATAGAGGCTGTGGCGCGCTGCCAGATCAATCAGCGGATCAAGCTCGGCCGGGTGCCCGGCGTAATGCACGGGCAAAATCACGCATGTTCGCGGGGTGATCGCCTGTTCAACAAGGGCTGGATCGATGGTCAGGGTTTCTGGATCAATATCGACCAACACCGGCTTGGCCCCAACATGCTCAATCACGTTGACCGAAGAACAGAAAGTCATGGGGGTGGTGATTACCTCATCGCCGGGGCCAATACCCAGTGCAGCAAGCGCAATATGCAGGCCTGCAGTGCATGAATTCAGGGCCAACGCTTCTGACGTGCCAATGTAGTCGGCAAATACCCGCTCAAATTCGCGGGTTTTTGGTCCGGTTGTGATCCAGGATGATTGAAGGGTGTCAATGACCTCTTCGATTTCCTTGTCGGTGATGTTAGGCGGTGAAAATGGGAGAAATGATTCGCGATGTTGTGGAGATGATGAATTGCTCACAGCAACCCCTGAATATGACAGTTATAGTGTTCGAAACAATGCGCGTGATGATGACAAGATCATCATGATTGTAACTCAAGGTAAGGGGAGAATGAAAAAGGCAGCCACCTGATGGGGCTGCCCGGACAATTACACGAATGATGGCAGGGGTCAGGCGGCTGGGTCCAGCGCCCGGAACTGCCAACCGGGGACATCCGGCCCGCCGTACTTACGCGATACCAGTAAATCGATCAGCGCTTCCCTTGCAGCGGCTGGTGGGATGAGCTTCAGGCCGCAAGCAATGTGTTTACAGGGGAAGCCCTTCCAGGATGAAACCGGAAATAGTGACAGTTGCAGGCCAGATAGCGATGGTTAAGGTCGATAATTACATCATACCCGTGCATGGTGAACCACCAGCGTTTTTCCCGGTGTTCGACAAGAACAGCCTCAGCAGGTGGCATATCTGCGAGATTAGGCGGGGGAAGCTGACTGCCCGTGGTGGCCTTTGTGTTCAGGATAAGCTGGAGAAGTCCATCGATGGTATAGGCGCCAAAATGCGCAGCGATGAGATCGTTATACAGGGCAAGTAACTGCTCCTGAGAAAGCTCGCGCAGCAGGCGGTCGGCCAGTGCAGCGGGGGAAAGGCCCGGCATGCGGCGCAATCCATATCGCTCTGCAAGATAAATGATGATGCCAGGGCCTGTCGCCCGAAGCAGATTCGCCAGCGCAGGGGGTGGGTTGTTGTCCACATAACCCTGCTCTGGTTTGATAACCTTTACTTTCACTCTGGATTCCATTACCTATCCACCCATCACACTACCATTAACCTGTCTATAGTATAAGCGAGGGTTGTGACAGGTAATGTCACAGCCGGTCAGGGCACCATGGTCAGAATGAACTCACCAATAGTGGTAATGGTTAGGCTGAATTTGTTTGTTTCCTGATCCCACTCCTGTTGCAGGATGTCGCCTCTGTCCAACTCAACCGAAACCGGCGGGCGATCCAGTGAATGAATAATCAGCGTGATTTGCCGGTAGCCCGGTTCAAAAGCGCCGGCTGCGACCGAACGCGAGATACGAACAGAAGTATCACTTCGGGAGGTCTCAAAAAGCGAGACCCGGTGGGCACTCTCGTCAGTATGGTCAACTGATATGCCGTCATCCTCATAAAGCGTGCTGGTATGAGTACTGGGAGATGGATAGCAATGCAGGGTCAGCGTATCGATAGTTCGCTCACCCACATACTGCTGAACGGGCCACATTGGGATGACCGCGCCACCGCGGATAAACAGCGGCAGCCTGTCCAGCAGGGCGTCTACTGCGATCCGGATGGGGCCTTCGTATGTGCGGTCTTCCCAGAAGTCAATCCAGCACCCCGCCGGAATGTAGACCTCGCGCCGGACAGCCCCCTCCTCCAGAATGGGTGCGACCAGGATTGAGTCGCCAAACAGATATTGGGTATCCAGCGAGTGGGTGTCTTTGTCCTCCGGGAAGGCAAAAGACATGGCGCGGGCCACTGGCATCCCAGAGCGGACAGATTGCCATATCGCGGTGTAGATGTAGGGCAGCAGCCGGTAACGCAACGCAATATAGTCCCGGCAGATTGATTCTGTTTCCGGGCCAAAGGCCCAGGGTTCCTGGTCAGGAGAGGAGATCATGGAATGGACACGCAGGAAAGGTGTGAATGCTCCAACCTGCATCCAGCGGGTATACAGTTCAGGCGATGGGCCACCGGCGAACCCGCCCACATCCGGTCCGGTGATGGGTACCCCTGACCAGCCCAGATTCAGCACCATCTGGATAGAGAGGTGAAGGTGATCCCAGGTACTCCTGTTATCCCCCGTCCAGTGCATGGCATGGCGCTGGATGCCTGCCCAGCCTGAGCGAGTCAGCAGAACTGGACGTTTGTCCGGCTGCAGCCGGCGCATCCCGTCCCGGCTGGCGCGGGTCATGAGCAGGGCATACTGGTTATGAATTTCCGCGTGGGCGGCCCCCTGCCCTTCTCTGGAATGTCGGACAATATCCGGCACCCAGGTTGGATGTGGACTGCCGGTGATCAAGGCAATCTCGTTCATATCGTTCCAGAAGGCATCGACTCCCGTTTCCAGCAGATCGCGATAGAGACCACCCCACCACTCCCGAACCTCCGGATCGGAAAAGTCGGGGAAATGGCAATCGCCGGGCCAGACGGGTCCGGTGAAGGGCACGCCGTCCGGGTAGCTGATGAAGGCTCCGCGCTCAATTCCCTGATCGTAAACATGGTAACCCGGATCGACCTTGATGCCCGGATCGATCATGGACAGCGCCTTGAAGCCCATCCCGTGCAATTCGTCAAGCATGCTGATGGGATCGGGAAAGTGCTGCTTATCCCAGGTGAAGCAGCGGTAGCCGTCCATATAGTGGATGTCGAAATGGATCACATCGCAGGGGATATGGCGTGTTCTAAACTCGTGAGCAATCTCCTGCACGCGGCTGTCGGGGTAGTAGCTCCAGCGGCTCTGGTGAAAGCCCAGCGCCCACAGAGGCGGCAGCGCCGTGCGCCCGGTGAGATCGGTGTAGGCGGTCATGACCTCCCGGGGGGTTCCGGACATGAGGTACAACCGGAATTCTCCACCGGTAGCCCTGTAGCTGACTTCACCAGCATTCTGTGTGCCCAGCTCCAGCCATGTCCGGTAGGGATTATCGAAGAATAACCCCAGTGTGATTGATTCCTTTAAGGCAACCAGAAAGGGGATGCTCATATAGATTGGATCATCACCCCGGTCATACAGTGCCGGATCGGTATTCCACAGTTCAAAAGCACGACCAGCGTGGTTCAGAGCAGAAGCCTTCTCGCCCAGCCCGTAGAAAGCAGTTTCCGGGCTGAGCCGGGCCTGCCAGACCAGCTGCCCATCGGGTGGATGGGCGCCCACTCCGGCAGGGCTTTGCAGCAGCACGTGTCCATCACCCGTCCTGAGGGTCAATCCCGAAGTCGCGCGGTCAATGGAAAGCGCCAGGTCGCCGGCAGATACTTCCAGCGCGGCCTGAGATTCTTCAATCTGAATATCGGGCCTATCCCATTCACCGGGATCTTTGCAGACGCCGTATGAAAAAGGCGCCAGGAAGCGACCATCCATACTGACGCGGAGCAGGATCAGATTGCCAGCCAGCGCGTCAATCCGCATGAATGCATGCTCTGACCGAATAACGAGCGCACCAGGTTCTGTCGCCACGCCGATCACCCGACCGGGAAAGAGGAGGTCTTCCGGGGTTGGTGCGGGTTGTTTTCCTGTTTGATGAAGCTGGCGCAGTATGGCACGCCAGAGTGGGAATCCGCGCAGGTCTGACGAGG
>JAFGNO010000140.1 GCA_016926985.1 Anaerolineae bacterium | reverse complement strand
TTGGACATCTCTTTGTCTTACGTCGGTGAGTATATGCAGTACCACCCTCGTGGAGTCGTGGCATCTGCAGCGGATCTCCCTTTTCATAGCGACGCGTTTGACGGCGTCTGGAGCATCGGGTTGATACACCATCTCACCAATGAGCAGGCAGGCAGCACGTTTCGTGAAATGCTGCGGGTATGCCGCCCGGGCGGTTATGTCGCGCTGCTGGATGCGGTGTTACCGACTTCTTTCTTTCGGCGACCGGTTGCCTGGGTTATCCGGCGCATGGATCGGGGAGGGCAGATGCGCACGCAGGAGCATCTTATACGCTTGCTGCCGTCAAGCGCAGGATGGAATATAGAGCGCGTTACTTACGCAGCAACTGGCCTTGAGATGCTTGTGGTGTGGACGCAGAAACCAGCCTGAGATGCACTGCGCAAGAAATATCTGAGAAGAAGCCCTGGGCTATTGACTGCTGTTCGAACCCTTTTCCGTTCCGGCGAAACGCGGAAATTTTGACATATCGATCATGTGATTTTCCGGCCCAAGCCTGGAAAAAACCTGATCGGCGCGAATCCGGCGACTCGATTTTCCGCTAAAGGGCCGGAAAAGGTGCCAGAATTCCGGTCTCAGCGCGGAAAATCCGAGATGGTCAAAATGTGATTTTCCGGTTCTACTGTGGAATCGTGCGTGATTCCGGGGTTACAAAAAAAATCACACACAGAAAAAAATCACATAGATCAGGCGGGGGTGGATGGGAGTCGAACCCACCAGGGCTTGCACCGCAACCCCACAACGATTTTGAAGACCGCGCGGCCCACCGGGACCGAACCACCCCCATTGCTGCCTGTAGAATAGCCCAGCGGGTTGGATCCGTCAAACTGAACTCTGCTGTGGATAGTGCGACGTTTTAGGGGGGAGGCCCAACCGGTCAACCAGTAACCTGGAGGTCAAATTGGGCCAGAATCCGGGCGCAGATGGCGATTTTTGGATTTACCTCGAAATATTACCACCCATTTTGTCACACTGTCTTCATGCCAATTATTATTGACACATCGGCACGATTGGTTATAATACGCTTGCAAGCCGAGGTAGCTCAGTTGGTAGAGCATTTGACTGAAAATCAAAGGGTCCCCAGTTCAAGTCTGGGCCTCGGCATCCACAGGCTCTCCCAATCGAGGGCCTGTTTTCTTTCCGGTTGTCAGCGTGTTGCCACCGGGGCAGCACATCGCTATGATAGGGCAATCCCTGAAAAGGCCAGCCCCGACAGGGCAATCACCTGAAAGGACATTAATGTCTGCCAGCAAGCGTATTCGCGTAGGCGTAATTTTCGGCGGGCGCAGCGGTGAGCACGAGGTTTCGCTTCGCTCCGCTGCGTCAGTGTTGGGCGCCATCGACCCGGAAAAATATGAGGTTGTACCGATTGGTATTACCCCGCAGGGCCATTGGATTGCTGGCGGTGACCCGATGGCGGCGCTTACGTCCGGTGAAGCGGCAGCCGCGCCTGCTGCCCTGATCGGTGAGCCGGGCCAGCCGTCGATCAAAGCCCTTGAGCCAATTGACCAGGAGACCAGCGCCATGCGCGCCACGGCTCCGCTGGATGTCATCTTCCCGGTGCTGCATGGTCCCTTTGGGGAAGATGGGACTGTCCAGGGATTGCTTGAGCTGGCAGATATTCCCTATGTGGGGGCCGGGGTGGTTGGCTCAGCCGTGGGGATGGACAAGGTGATTTTTAAGTCGGTTATGACCGCGTATGGCATCCCGGTTTTACCCTATCGCCTGGTGCTTCGCTCGGAGTGGGAGGTCAATCCAGACAGGGTTCTAAAAGCCCTTGAAGAATCGCTGCACTACCCGATGTTTGTCAAACCGGCCAACCTGGGCAGCAGTGTGGGTATCAGCAAAGCTGACAGCCGGGAAGGACTGGTGCGCGCGCTGGGTGAAGCCTCGCGCTATGACCGGAGGCTGGTTGTTGAGCAGGGGATTGATGCCCGAGAGATCGAGGTCAGCGTCCTGGGTAACGAAGACCCCATTGCCTCAATTCCCGGGGAAATCATCCCTGGCGATGAATTCTACTCTTATACGGACAAGTATCTCAGCGATGAGGCCCAGCTCCTGATCCCGGCGCCATTGGATGAGGTTACCACCCAAAAGGCGCAGGAGATTGCCATCAAGGCCTTTAAGGCGATTGACTGCGCCGGGCTGGGTCGGGTAGACTTCCTGCTCGATTCTCAAACTGGCGAGTTGTGGATGAACGAAATTAACACCATTCCCGGGTTCACGTCTATCAGCATGTATCCCCGTCTCTGGGAAGCCAGCGGCCTTCCATATCCTGAATTGATTGACCGGCTGATTATGCTGGCGCTGGACAGGCATATGGATAAAGCGCGCAGCCAGACCAGTTATTCGTCCGGCAGTCGCTGACGGGGCAGGGTGACACACACTATGGCACAGCAGTCTGTTCAAACCCCCCGCAGGACGGTGTCAGCCAGGCCCGCTGCCCGTCGAAAAACACGCCTTGGCCTGCCGGTCCCGGATACCAGCGGCTTTCCGTGGCGGGTGGTCAGCGGCGCGTTAGTGATCGCCATAGGCGTGATCGGGTATCTGGTTTTCAACCGCCCGGTTTTTTATGTCACGACTGCTGAGATTGGTGGGCTGAAATATACATCTGCGCAGGAAATCTACGACAACGCGGCAGTGTCCGGGCTTCATATCCTCTGGATTGATCCGGATGAAGTGGCTGAGCGGGTTATACTGGCTCCCAACATCGAAACGGCGCAGGTTGCCGTGGAGTGGCCTGCGCGGGTGGTGATCTTGGTGCGGGAGCGCGAGCCTGCCATTGTCTGGGAGCAGGGTGGGACACAGTACTGGGTGGATGTGCGGGGTTACCTGATGGTCTACCGGCGTGATATTCCCTCGCTGGTACGGGTGATCAATGAGGGTGATACCATCCCCTTTCGCTGCCCCGGTCCGGCTTGCCCGGAGGAGGGTGAGGTCTCAATTGACTCGGATGTCATCCTCGGCTCTCAGTATTTGAAAACCCTGCGCGAAACGATAACCGTGCTATACTATGATCCGGCGCGTGGGCTGAGCTTTGATGATGACCGTGGATGGCGCGCATACTTCGGCGTTGGGACCGATATGGACCTGAAGAACGTGATCTACGAGCAGATTCTGGCCGATCTTTTTTCAAGGGGCCTCACCCCTGAGTATGTTGATATCAGCAATCCGGAGGCTCCCTATTATCGTGTTTCAACTCCCTGAGATACCCACAGCGCGGGGTAAACATTTCACATGAGCACAACAGAACGCATTGTCGTAGGCATTGATGTCGGCACCACCAAGATATGCACCCTTGTTGGTGAGGTGGGAAGCTCCGATACTATCCGTATAATTGGCGTGGGCATTGTGCCTGCTGCCGGGATGAGCAAGGGGACGGTGGTGGATGTTGCCCTTGCTACGGAGGCTGTTCGCGCCTCGAGGCTGGCTGCCGAGCGTTCATCCGGCTATGAAATCGGGCGGGGCTATGTCAGCGTTGCCGGGAAACATATCCTGGCCATCAACAGCCGTGGTGTGACCGGGCTGAGCGGCAGCCGGGGCGTCATTACCCCAGCCGAGATCGAGCGCGCACTGGAAGCAGCCAGGGCCGTTGCGCTGCCCCATAACCGCGAGGTGCTGCACGTCATTCCCCGCACTTTCACCGTGGACGGGCAGGACGGGATAAAAAATCCTCTGGGCCTGCACGCTTATCGTTTAGAGGTTGAAGCCCACATCATCACAGCAGCCACTTCCTCGATCCGCAACCTGGAAAAATGCATTCAGGATGCCGGGCTGTCCGTTGATCGCTTTGTCCTGAATCCCCTGGCAAGCGGCGAGTCGGTCTTGACCAAAGCCGAACGTGAGTCCGGCGTGGTGGTTATTGATATTGGTGGTGGGACCACCGATGTCGCCGTGTTCATTGAGGGCGCGGTCTGGCATACGACCATTATCGAGGTGGGTGGCAATCATATCACCAACGATATTGCCCATGTCCTGCATATGCCGGTTGCTGAGGCAGAGCGGATCAAGATTGAACAGGGGAATGCCTGGCCCGAAAGCGTGGACAATGATGAGGTGCTGACGGTTCAGCCTTTTGGCGAGGATATGCCCACCCAGGTGCTGACCTCAGACCTGGCCCAGATCATCGAGGCGCGCGTGGATGAGTTGTTCACGCTGGTGATGCAGGAATTGAAACGCTCTGGTTATGATGGCCTGCTGCCAGCGGGCATTGTCCTGACAGGTGGTACTGCCCAGCTTAAGAATATCCGGAACAGTGCCAGCAAGATCATGCATCTGCCGGCCCGTGTGGCCCAGCCCGACCGGATAACCGGCCTGGTCGACAGGCTCCAAAGCCCGGCTTATTCGACAGGGGTTGGGCTGCTGCACTTTGCCCAGGGCCTTGATACAGGCTCTGACCAACTGGGCACCCGTCTTCGCCGTCCCAAGCGTGAAATGCCCGATCTGGGCAAGTTTGTCACCGATTTTCTGGGCAGGCTGCTGCCCGGCGAGTAAGACCCACCTGTAAATCACAGGGGTTTTTGAGGGTGCCCTGCTTGCTGCAGGGCATTGTCGTTTTCGCATTTGCCTTTCCGCGCGATCTTCTTCACACTTAGC
>JAFGNO010000139.1 GCA_016926985.1 Anaerolineae bacterium | reverse complement strand
TCCGCCGCCACCAGGTGCGTCGATGACATAGGTGGGTACCGCAAACCCTGACGTATGCCCTCGTAAGGCTTCCATGATTTCCAGCCCGACCGATACAGGCGTGCGGAAATGCCCCGCTCCCTGAACCAGGTCACATTGATACAGGTAATAGGGACGCACCCGGTTCTTGACCAGCTTATGAACAAGCGCGATCTGCACTTCCGGGCTGTCGTTGATCCCGCGCAACAGCACAGCCTGGTTGCCAAGCGGGATGCCCGCATCGGCAAGTTTGGCAAGCGCCCGGCTGAGTTCCGGTGTTATCTCACGCGGGTGGTTGACATGGACATTGAGCCACAGCGGGTGGAACTTCCGCAGCACGCTGGTCAGTTCATCAGTGATCCTCTGGGGGAGGAATATCGGGACTCGCGAGCCAATACGGACAATCTCGATATGGGGTATGGCACGCAGTTCTTCTAGAAGCTTCTCAAGAAGCGCCGGGGCCATGGTGAGTGGGTCTCCGCCGGAGAGGAGGACATCGCGAACCTGTGGCGTGTTACGCAGGTATTCAAGCTGTGCTTCACGTTCGGCGCGGGCAAATTGTGCACTGGTATCCCCGACCAGACGGGATCGGGTGCAGTAGCGGCAGTAGCTCGCGCATTCTGTGGTAACCAGCATCAGGACCCGGTCAGGATAGCGGTGGACAAGGCCCGGCACCGGTGAATGGGCGTCTTCTGCCAGCGAGTCGGCCATCATCGAGTCAAAAGAGACGATTTCCCGGCCCTTGGGGATGATCTGAGCCCGTACAGGGCCGTCCGGATCATCTGGCTCCAGCAGGCTGGCAAAATAGGGGGTCACATCCACCCGGAACAACCCCTCAGCGCTGAGGCCTTCCCGTTCTTCATCTGAGAGATTGATAACCTGTTCAAGCTCCTCAATGGTGTTCAGCCGGTTGCTGAGCTGCCAGCGCCAGTCATTCCACTCTTCATCCGGAATATCCTGCCAGATCACCGGGCGGGGTGTATAGTTCAGCCCATCGGCCCGTTTTTCGGGCTGAAGCGTCCGTTTATTGATTCTGGGTGTTACTGCCATTTAGCCTTCACTCCACAACATAAATGATAAAGTCCCGGGATAACCCCGGTTGATTCGGTTGAGAGGCAATATCGATAGTTTGGTTAAGGTGAGCATATCACAGGCAGGGGTTTCCCACAACCTTTAAGCACAAAAAACAGGGTTGTTTTTTCTCCTGGCCGCGCGACCACTATTTCTGTCTGGCCATTGGGGTATGCAGTAAATGGTAGCGACGTCGACAAAACGACCGGTTCTTCAGACTCTCACGGGTCTGGCCAGTTTTGATCGTCACGCATAGGATTTAAGTCCAGCACCGGGGAAAGGTAATCCCTGTTCCCCGGTGCAGAAATTGGCGGTCGGTATTTCAGGCGTTGTGGCTATAAGAGGGTCAACTGCCTTTGTTGGATTGCGCCGGGGGTTGACCATTGGACAGAAAGACCAGCCCGCTGTCTTTCGTTGCATCTACTACTACATGGGAGCCAGACGGGAAGTCACCCCGGAGCAGTTGCACCGAAAGCGGACTTTCAATGTATTTCTGCAAGGCACGCTTTAGCGGGCGAGCGCCGAACGACGGATCGTAGCCCTGGTTAGCCAGCCATAGGCGTGCATCGTCGGTCAATTCAACCGTCAGTCCCTGCTCCTCGAGCCTTGCCGCGATCTCTGCCATCTGAAGGTTAACAATCTCGGCAACCTGCTCAATGCTGAGCGGTGAGAAGATAATCACTTCATCAATCCGGTTCAGAAACTCCGGACGGAAGGTGTCTTTGAGCGCTTTCTCAATCTTCTTGTGGTCTGTGATGTTCTCCTCATCGCTGCTGGTTACAAAACCAAGCGTGCCGCCGCGTCGCGCAAATTCCGTGCCGAGGTTGCTGGTCATGATAATGACCGAGTTGCGGAAATCGATTGTGCGTCCCTGCCCATCCGTCAGCCGTCCATCATCCAGTATCTGGAGCAGGGCATTCCAGACGTCCGGGTGGGCCTTTTCAATCTCGTCAAACAGGATAACCCGGTAAGGGCGGCGCCGGACGGCCTCGGTGAGCTGTCCACCCTCCTCATATCCCACATAGCCTGGCGGAGCGCCAAAAAGCCGGGCGGTGGTGTGCTTGTCGCGGTATTCGCTCATGTCGATGCGCAGCAGGGCGTCCTCGTCATCAAACATATATTCGGCGAGGGCCTTGGCCAGCTCCGTCTTCCCAACGCCGGAAGACCCCAGGAAAATGAACGAGCCGATGGGGCGCTTTGGGTCTTTCAGGCCTGACCGCGCGCGGCGGATGGCGTCAGAAACAGCCACAATTGCCTCTTCCTGGCCAATGATCCGCTTGTGAAGCTCTTCTTCCATCCTCAGCAGTTTTTCTGCTTCAGTCTCCAGCATTTGCTGGACCGGGATACCGGTCCAGCGGGCCACCACTTCGGCGATATCGCCCTCGTCGACTGTCTCGTCCAGCGTGTTTTCCTGCCGCCAGGCCTGATACTGCCTATCATAGTCATCCTGGAGCTGCAGACGCTGGGTTTTGTATTGAGCAGCGGCCTGGTAGTCCCCGGATATCGCTGATTGCTCCTCATCTGCAGATAAGCGAGCAATCTGGTTCCGCATGTCTTTCAATTCCGATGGCATCGAGTAGAGTGCGACTCGCACACTGGCTGCAGCCTCGTCGATCAGGTCAATGGCCTTATCTGGCAGATGGCGATCGGTGACATACCGGTGGCTGAGCCGGGCGGCAGCGACCAATGCCTCCTCGGAATAGGTCACATTGTGATGGGCTTCGTAACGCGCCTTCAGCCCTTTGAGCATCTCAATGGTGTCTTCAATAGATGGTTCTTCCACAAAGACCGGGGCAAAGCGGCGTTCCAGGGCCGAATCTTTTTCAATATGCTGACGGTATTCGTCAAGCGTGGTCGCGCCAATGGTTTGCAGTTCGCCACGGGCAAGCGCAGGTTTCATCATATTGCTGGCATCAAGCGCGCCCTGAGCGGCCCCTGCGCCGACAACCTGGTGTATCTCATCGATAAAGAGGATGATCTCACCCTGTGCACGCTGGATCTCTTCAATGGCTGCCTTAAGCCTTTCCTCAAAATCGCCCCGGAAACGGGACCCGGCGATCATGGCAGCGAGATCCAGCTCAATGACCCGCTTTCCCAGGAGGATCTCGGGGACATCGTTCTTAACAATTTTCTGCGCCAGCCCCTCAACGATTGCAGTCTTACCTACTCCAGCTTCTCCTATCAAAACCGGGTTGTTCTTGGTTCTGCGGCTTAATATCTGGATGAGCCTCAGAATTTCGTCGTCGCGCCCGATAACCGGGTCAAGTTTTCCGGCGGAGGCCATCTGGGTCAGGTCGCGGCTGTATTTGTCAAGGGCCTGATACCGGCTTTCTGCCTGCGGATCGGTAACACGCTGCCCGCCCCGGATATCACGGATGGTTTCCAGAACCCGTTCGCGGC
>JAFGNO010000016.1 GCA_016926985.1 Anaerolineae bacterium | reverse complement strand
GATGGGGAGCAGTGTACCCCCGCGCCGAAAGTTCATCCAGACACACGCAAAGGCTGTCCGAAACCTCGACGTATAACCCAATCCGTGGCCGGATATCCAATAGAGCGCGAAAATGCGCTCTATTTTTATTCAGTGACAAACTACACCCGCAATCCGGACAAATAGCGCTTGTAACCCGCACGGCTTCGAGTACGATTATGATGTAGTCACATCAAAGGACTTTTATTCCTCCCCGTTAGATGACTCCCGATTAAGGTGGAAGGAGACATATGTCATCAGAAACTATTACCCATGACGTGATCATTGTTGGCGCGGGACTTGCTGGTTCCTGGGCAGCGATGATCGCTGCGAAACAGGGCGTGAAGGATGTTGCCGTCCTCTCCAAGATTCACCCGCTCCGCTCTCATAGCAGCGCGGCACAGGGTGGTATTGCTGCTGCACTCAACAACTGTCGCCCTGTTGCCGGTACCGGGCCACGTGGCCCTTTAGAGCAAATCCCCCCGGGCGACGAGCCTGTCGACAGCTGGGAACTCCATATGTTTGACACGATAAAAGGCTCGGACTGGCTGGGAGACCAGGATGCGATAGAGATTTTGGTCAAAGATGCCATTGAGATTGTTTTCCAGTATGAGCATATGGGCTGTGTATTCAGCCGTACCCCAGATGGGCGCATCGCCCAGCGCCGGTTTGGTGGGCACAGCGTGCCCCGCGCAAACTATTCTGCTGACTGGACCGGGCATGTGCTGCTGCACACCATCCATGAGCAGGCGCTGCGGCAGGGTGTGCACTTTTACAGCGAATGGTATTGCCTGGAACTTATCGTGGAAGAAGGGATCTGCTGCGGCGTGGTGGCATTGGATATTCTCACCGGGCAGATCCACACAATGCGAGCTCGCGCCGTCATGTTTGGAACCGGAGGGTATGGGCGCGCCTATGCCATTACATCCAATGCCTATGCAAACACGGGGGATGGTGTGGCAATCGCCTATAACGCGGGTGTCCCGCTTATGGACATGGAATTTGTGCAGTTCCACCCCACCGGTGTTTACAAGCATGGTATCCTGATGAGCGAGGCCTGCCGGGGTGAAGGCGGCTACCTGGTTAATAAGGATGGCGACCGCTTCATGGAGAAGTATGCACCTGATAAGATGGAGCTTGCCCCGCGTGACCTCGTCAGCCGCTCTGAGCAGCTTGAAATCGATCAGGGGCGCGGCATTGGCCCTGATGGTAAGGGAATCTACCTCGACCTGCGCCACCTGGGCCGGGAGAAGATTCTCCAACGGCTGCCGCAGGTGCGCGACATTGCATTGAAGTTCTCAGGAGTGGACATTATCGACGAGATGGCCCCTATCCAGCCAACTACCCACTACAGCATGGGTGGCATTCCCACCAATTCGGATGGGCAGGTGCGGGCAAACCTGGCAGGCGACCCGCTGACTGGCTTCTATGCCGCCGGGGAATGCGCCTGCGTCTCAGTGCACGGAGCTAACCGCCTTGGCACCAACAGCCTGCTTGAAGCCTCGGTTTTCGGGCGACGTGCAGGTTACGCCATCTCCCAATTCATCCAGGATGGCGCAGAACTGAAGCCCATCAGCGACGATCCTGCGGAGCGCAGCCGCAAGCGCATTGAGACCCTGCTGACCAGGGAGGGTCCAGAAAATGTCGAGCATCTTGCCCAGGAACTCAAATGGACGATGACCAACAACTGCGGTATTTTTCGTGATGAGCCGCGGCTGGAGCAGGCGCTGGTCGATGTGAAGCAGCTTCAGGAACGCTTCCACAGCGCTGCAATCATGGATAAAAGCAGCCGTTTCAATACCGACCTTCTGGCGGCATTTGAGACCGAGCACCTGCTTGCCTTCAGTGAGGTGATTGTCTCCGGGGCGCTGGCCCGCCAGGAGAGCCGGGGAGCTCACTCCCGCACCGATTATCCGGCTCGCGATGATAAGAACTGGCTGAAACATACGCTGGCCAGGAAAGATCGAGATGGCAGGCCAATTCTGGAATACACCGATGTTCACATCGACTGGGAGAAATACCCGCCGCAGGAACGAAAGTACTGATCCGGCTGAGACAGGAGAAAACAAATATGTCCGGAAATGGCTCATATAAAACAGCAATTATTCGCGTCCAGCGTTTTAACCCCGATACTGACAGCCATCCCACGTTCACGGACTACACTGTCGAGGCTAGGCCGGGTATGACCCTGCTGGATGCGCTGCATACTATCAAGACTGAGCAGGATGGCAGCCTGACCTTCCGGCGCTCATGCCGGCACGCAATCTGTGGCAGCTGTGGCATGAACGTCAACGGGGTGAACATCCTGGCATGTGAAAGCCCGCTCAAAGATCATCTTGATGCCGAAGGGAGGGTAACCATCAGGCCGCTTCCTTATTTGCCCATCCTCAAAGACCTGGTGGTTGACCGCGATTCGTTCTGGGAGCAGTACCATCGTGTCAAGCCCTGGATGATTCCACCCGATGAACTGCCAGAGCGGGAGTTCAGGGTAATGCCCGAGGAGGTTGCCAGCTACCGCGATGCCGAGCACTGCATCATGTGCGGTATCTGCTATTCTGCCTGCCCGGTGATCAACGTGGATAAGGGCTTCCTCGGTCCTCATGCCATGCTCAAAGGTTTCCTGCGCGTATTGGACTCGCGTGATGCTCATCCGGATGAGCACCTGGTTGAGAGTTCAACGGTGTGGGATTGCACCACCTGCTATCTATGCTGTGAACAGTGTCCCAAAGAACTTGATCCTGGCAAGACTTCGCCTGACCTGCGTGCCAGACTGGTTGAGGACAGCAAGGTACCGCGTAAGCTTGGCAATGCACTGACCAGCACCTTCCGCAACAACAATCCCTTTGAGATGGCTCATTCGGATCGCCAGGCATGGCAGGCTGATTTACCGGTGAAGGATGCGCTGTCCGAAGCAGTTGACGCTCTGTACTTCACCTGCTGCATGTCCTGCTACGATCCCCGCGCGCAGAAAGCTTCTCAGGCCATGCTGCGAGTAATGGATGCCGCAGGCGTAACGCTTGGGACACTGGGCAGCAATGAAGCCTGCTGCGGCAGCGAGATCCGCCGCCTGGGTGAGTTGGGACTGTTTGAGATGATTGTGGAGGAGCGTACCGAACTTCTGTCGGCAGCACAGACCAACCGGGTAGTCACTTCATCACCACACTGCTACGATGTATATTCGAATCACTACCCTGGCCTGGAAACCACTACTCAGCACTACGCGCAGTATATCGCGGCTCTTATGGATGAGGGAAAGCTCAAACTGAGCGGCGTATTTGCTCACAAAGTTACCTATCACGATCCCTGCTACCTGGGTATCCAGAACGGCGTCTTTGAAGACCCGCGCCGGGTGCTGCAGGCAATCGAAGGACTGGAACTGGTTGAGATGGAGCACCATGCCGAAAACAGCCTGTGCTGCGGTGGTGGCGGGGGCAGAATGTGGTTCGAAGGACACGAGACGGCCACCTCGCACATGTCGCACGAGCGGGTGCGCGAGGCGCTGGAGACAGGCGCAGAGGTGCTGGCAACAGCCTGCCCGTTCTGCATGAATATGCTCGACGACGCCATCAAGACTCTGGGGGTCACTGACCGCATTCGGGTGATGGACATCATGGAAATTGTCGAGGAAGCAATATAGCTGTGGGATATGGGAGGGATTATGCAAAATCCAGTTGACCAAGACCTGACTGACGCATTTGTGGAATTAATCCGGCATGCAGCGACTGTGCTGCCACCCGATATGGAAAAAGCCATTCGTGCTGCGAAAGATAATGAAGAGCCGGGGTCTGCTGCCGAGGGCGCATTTTTCACCATCTTGAATAATGTCGAGATGGCGCGGGATGCCTCAACGCCGATCTGCCAGGATACCGGCACACCGATTTTTGAGATCCATTACCCGCTGGGTGTTTCAACCCGGCGCATGGCCGAGCAGATTCGCAAAGCCTGCGCCATTGCTACACAGCGGTCGTATCTGCGCCCCAATGCTGTGGACAGCCTGACAGGGAAAAACAGCGGCGATAATACAGGCGTGGATTTTCCCACCATGCATTTCCACGAGTGGGAGGAGGATACCATCCACGTTGACCTGCTGCTCAAGGGGGGCGGGTGTGAAAACGTGTCCACCCAGTACAAACTTCCGGATTCGGGACTAGGAGCCGGGCGGGATCTGGAGGGCGTCCGCAAGGTCGTACTGGACGCCGTATACCAGGCTCAGGGTAAGGGTTGCTCGCCGGGCGTTTTAGGGGTCGCCATTGGAGGTGACCGGGGGGCATCCTATATCAAATCCAAACAACAGCTTCTCCGGCCCCTCGAAGATAAAAACCCTGTTCCCGAGCTTGCGGCGCTGGAAAAGCGCATCTACGAGGAGGCCAATGCGCTGGGCATAGGGCCGATGGGATTCGGTGGAAAAACTACCGTTCTCGGCGTCAAAATCGGCGCGCTGCACCGGCTCCCGGCTTCGTTTTTTGTGTCGGTGGCGTATATGTGCTGGGCCAACCGCCGGGCCACCATGAATGTACAGCCTGATGGGAAGGTGGACTATGCATCATAAATTGACCACGCCAATCACGGACGAAGCCATCCGGGCGCTGCATATCGGCGATACCGTGAGCCTGAATGGGATTGTGATTACAGGGCGTGACGCAGCGCACAAGTTTCTGGTCGATCGCTACGTCAAAGCGGATGTCATCGCTGCCGAGGACAAGGATCTCTACGACGAACTGAAGAAACTGCTGGACGGCGGAATCATCTATCACTGCGGGCCAGTGGTTAAAAAGAACGAAGACGGCACATATTCTTTCGTTGCAGCAGGGCCAACCACCTCTATCCGGGAGGAACCTTACCAGGCGGACGTGATCAGGCATTTCAACGTGAAAGGTGTGATCGGCAAGGGCGGGATGGCCGCCAATACGCTGGCGGCCTGCGCCGAACAGCCAGCAGTCTACATGCACGCCATCGGCGGTGCTGCCACGCTGATTGCTCAGTCAGTCAAAGAGGTGGTCACCGTCCACAAGCTGGAATTTGGTGTCCCTGAGGCAATGTGGGTGATCCGCGTTGAGGATTTCCCGGTGGTCATCTCAATGGACAGCCACAACAAGAGTATCCACGATATTGTGCAGGCCGAGTCACAGGTGAAATATAAAGAACTGCTTGGCATATAGAAGGTTGCCAGTCAAAAGGGGCGCCGCACGGCGCCCCTTTTTTATCCCTATCCCGGTCAAGATTTCAGGTTGAGTTGGTTGTGAAACCACTGCGTTGGTGGGTATAGTAGTCACTGACACTATGGTTTCAGACCTGCAATCTGTCCCAGGCCCTGTCACATAGCTATTGCCTCAGCATATGATCCCTGTGGAGAGAATCGCTATTGCGTATCCTGATTTGCCATAACTACTATCGCGACCGCTCAGGTGAAGCGTCAGTTGTTAAAAACGAAATGCGCCTGCTGCAAGAGCAAGGCCATGTTGTTGATCTTTTCACCGCTGATAACGCGGAAGTTAACCCTTCGGGGATAATCAACCAGGCTAGAGCCGGGCTGAACGCAATAAGCAATGGCAGGACAGCTGCCCAGATCAGGCAGCTTTTGGCCACAAAGCAGTATGATGTCGCTCATGTCCACAACACCTGGCTGGTGATGAGCCCATCGGTCTACCGGGCGCTCTGGCAGGCCGGCATTCCAGTGGTTAAGACCGTGCACAACTACCGGTGGTTATGCCCAACTGCGAATTTCTACCGCGATGGACGGGTGTGCCACGACTGTACAGAAAAGCCCTGCGGTTTACTCCACGCGGTAAAAAACCGCTGCTACCATGACAGCACTGGCATGTCAGCAATTGCTGCCGGACGATTGCTCGTAAACCGGGATTTACTCCGCACATTCCACCGGTTTATTGACGTGATCGTTGTCCAGAATGATTTCGTTAAAAAACAGCTTATCAGCAGGGGGTTTCCCGCAGAGAAGATGATGGTGAAGGGGAATTTTGTCCATCGCCCACAAGTGGATACACATCAGCGACTGGACCACATGGTCTTTTTTGGGCGGCTGGCGGAAGAAAAAGGGCTGGATACGCTGCTGGATGCAGCCGAAATGACGGGCGTCAGGCTGCATATTTTCGGTCAGGGGCCTATCTCGGAGCGGGTTGCAGCACAGGTTGAGGAGCGATTTGGTCACAGCGGGCGGGTTCGATTCAGGGGATATGCGCCATACGATGAACTGGTGGAAACCATTGCAACTGCACAGGCCACAATCTTTCCCTCGGAATGGTACGAGAGCTTCCCCATCACCATCACCGAATCGATGGCTTATGGCAAGCCATTGATTGCCTCAAACCTGGGGGCAATGTCTGTGATCATCAGAGATGGGTATAACGGTCTCCATTTCGAGGCTGGCAATGCCCATTCGCTGGCTGAGAAAATCCGGTGGTTCCAGTCTGACCCACATCTGCAGGAAAAGCTGTGTGCAGGGGCGCGGGAAACCTACAAAACAACGATGACCCCGGAAGTCAACTATACCCGCCTGATGGAGATCTATGACCGGGCAGTCCGCGTCAGGAGATAGAAATGGCCGTCAACTACTATCGACTGAAAGTCGATAGCTTGTCCCTGGCGCTGCGGGGGTCAACCGGCTTTCAGCCGGTTGGCCAAACCTCACATCCGGGACGTATGGCCGATTGACTGCGGCCCGCTGTCCGAGGACAGCGCGTGCGCAAACCAGGAG
>JAFGNO010000138.1 GCA_016926985.1 Anaerolineae bacterium | reverse complement strand
GTTTCCTGTCTACAACCCCCTGTGCTCAGTTGGTATGGTGCAAACCGTTAACCTCTGCTGTGCAGAGTGCCTTCGCCCTTATCATCATTGAGGGAGGCGTGCTCACCAATACGCAGATCGACCAGATGGTGATATTGATCCAGTCCGGCGATTGGCAGCAGGTAGGCCAGCGTGTCGCCGAGCTTGGACTGACTCCTCCGACAGCAGCGGTGGTTGAAGTGCCAGAAGAACTTCTGCAAACGGTGCTGGCACTGGAAGGCGGCGAAACCCTGGCTGCCGGGCTTACACTCTATGCGGAAAACTGTGCAGCCTGCCATGGTACTAATCTTGAGGGTACGGCGCTTGCGCCTTCGTTAACCAGTGTGGAACTGCTGGCATCTACCGATACGGAAATCGAGCGGATTATTACACAAGGTATGCCCGGTACACTGATGGCCGGCTGGGGTAATACGCTCACCCCGGATGAGATAGCTCAGGTCATTGGCCTGATACGCAGATGGTCTGATCTCCAGGAATCGGGGATTGAACTGCCAGCTATCGAAGTCCCGGTGGTGGCGGCTACGCCAGAGATGATTGCTGAAGGAGCGCAGTTATATACCATCGCCTGTAAAGCCTGCCATGGCGTGGATGCCCTGGGCTCTCCGATGGCACCTGCTTTGAACAGCCAGCAGTCTCTTGCCGAAACACCGGATGCAGCCATTTACCAGATCATCGCCCAGGGTGTGCCAGGAACCCTCATGCCAGCCTGGGGTGGCAGGTTGAGCGATAACGATCTCAATGCAATTGTGGCCTATCTTCGCAGCCTCGAGGCAGCAGCGCCGCTGATCAACCAGCCATCCACCCCTGCCCCCGGCCAGGCTCCGGCGGGTGGCGCAGGGCCGCCCTGGTTACGGAATCCATAAGAGGGGTCGACAATATACCGGTGTTCAAACCAGATCAGCCGAAAGCCCCGTTAAATAAAGGAGCGTATGACTGCTCAGGCTGGTACATCCTCCGCTTCCCTGCAGGCAGGCGCCCCGACAGCCACCGGGGTGCGAATGTCCTGCTGGACTGGCGGCTGCGAGCGCAGGCAGGCGCTCAACCCGGACACGCCGGCGGATCTGCTGCTGAAGACCGGTCAGAGCTGCCAGCCGAACACGACTGCCAGCCCTTCCCCCACTAGCGTGAAGCCGTACTCCTCTCAGCTGCGCCGGGTCAGCCAGATAATGGCCACCGGGAAGACGATCATCAGAATCCCGGCGACATAGCGCTGCACCTCAAAGCTGGCGCCCAGCCAGTCCAGCCAGGCGTAACGCAGCCGTCCAAACACTGACAGCAGCGTAAATACCAGCACAACCTCAAGAATGGACAGGCCCTTCATTCTATTTTGCTGCGTATCCTGCGCATCAGGCAGGGGTGATACCTGGCTCATGAGCTTCTCCTTTTGCCGTGCCTTGTCGTAAGGTCACCGGCATCAAAATAGCAAACGCCGCCAGCCCTGCCAGACTCAGCCAGCCGGGCCAGTCGCCCAGACGTGAATAGAGGGTATTTGCGTTGTATAACGGGACATCCGATACCAGGAGGGTCTCCGCCCCTTCCGGGGTGATTGCCAGCTCAAGAACATGCCCGTAAGGATCAACGATGGCCGAATTGTAGGCCACGTCAGCCATAACAACTGCCGCCCGGTTTTCGATGGCCCGGAAAACGATCTGTGTGTAGGGCAGTTCGGCCAGCGGCGGGCCAAACAGCGACGGGACAGCGATGACCTGCGCACCCTGCCGGGCCAGCCTGCGTGCTACGTCCGTGAAGTGCGCATCGAAACAGATCATTGCTGCCAGCTGGCCCACCGGCGTTTCGTAGGCGGCATACGGCCCGGTCTGCGCGGTGCGCGGTTCGCCCGATGCGATCATCGGGTGGGTTTTGCCATACACGCCCAGGAACGCACCATCGGGTGCCAGCACGGCGGCCTCGTTGCGGAAGCCCTGCGCATCATCCAGCACATAACCGATGACGAGATAAGCGCCGGTCTCTGCCGCCAGCGATTGCAGCGCAGCGGTATATTCTACCTGCGGGTCAAAGCCGAGGGCCATCTCCGGCCACACCACCACTTCCGCGCCCTGCGCCGCAGCCTCGCGGGTCAGCCGCGCCAGCGCCTCCAGCCGCTGATCAGGCGTGGTGATGGCATCGCGGTGGGCAGCGCGGGGCAGGTTGGGCTGGACAGCCGCCACCCGGACTGTCTCCGGGTCGGCGGGCTGCGCCCGGTACAGGATGATACTGAACACTACCCACGCCGCCAGCAGCACGCCCGCCGCGCCCAGCCAGCGGGCTACCATCCGGCCTTTGACCTCTTCGCCGTTCCGGTCAATCAGCGCCAGCGTACCCAGCGCCAGCGCATAGTTGCACAGCATGATCAGCAGGTCCAGCCCGTAGATGCCGAACACGGACAGCGGCTGGATCAGCCAGGGGTGCTCCCATAACGGGTAGCCCACAAAGCCCCAGGTGCCAATAGCCGGGATGAATGCCCGGATCATCTCGAAGCCTACCCAGCCGACCACGCCTTCCAGCACGAACCAGCGGTAGCCGGTGTGCATGTGGAAGGCCCGCTTCTGCCGATCCATCAGGAAGGCCAGCAGGCCCGTGCCCAGCGGGATAGCCGCCGAAACGAGGAGGCTCCCGCTGCCGAAGATCGGGATCAGGAACGCGCCCAGCCAGCCGCCAATCGCAATCGTCGGTGCCAGGCTGGAGAGTTTGGGCGGCATCAGCCGGTGCTGGGCAACCAGCATGGGCACAAATGCTACCCCGATCAGCAAGCCGAGATGGTAAGGCGGAAAGGCCAGCGTCAGCAGAACCGCGCTGAGGATGGACAGCGCGATTCCCGATCCTGTTGGTACCCATGATGCCCTCATTCTGTTTTTCCTGCTCCATGAACGGGCTTTGCCTGGGATACCAGGGCCTGGTATCCCAGCCCGCCGCGCGTGAGGATAATCACCGCAGCAGGCAGCAGCCCGCCCAGCGTGGGGTCGATCCCGGCAGCCACCGGCGATCCGGGCCACCACATGATCCACGACAGGGCAAACGACAGCAGGAGAAAAACGCCCAGTTCAATCCAAAACGTTTGTCTTGTCATCATCGGGGAACCCTTTTCTGCAAGGTTTATTTGGGTGCAGATACTTTGCGTTTTGGGAAAGTTGAAAGACAGAGGACAATCAGCGGCAATGATCTATCACAATAATCGCCAGCAAGGAAGTCATGTCTTTCAACAAGAAGAGTTTAGCAGAAAACATCCGAAAAGAGATCGAGAATCTGATAGAGGTTGTGAGCGGTGAGGAGGCTCTGGCCGAGATAGCTGACCGGTTGTCACAAATCCAATCCGAACTGAAGCGGCTGCGGAGCGTCGATCAGAATCCTGCTGCGCCGCAGAGTGATCCGGGAGACGAGCAATCCGCCCTGTTCGAGTCCTTCGTGCAGTCGGTGAAAAGCGCGGCAAAGCCGGGAATATCTCTCGAGAGCGGTTAAGCAAAAAAATGAAGGGTTGTACATAACGTGACAGCCCTTCACAATGACCTTGCCAGATAACAGGTATTTATCCCGGCTTTGTTCACGCCATACTATTCACTGGATTGAGTTCCGGACATAGTGGGCAGACTTTGCTGCTTGCCTGTACAGAACTACCCGGTGGTGTGATTGTTCAACAAACCGATGATCTGTCGTGCGATATCATCTCTCACCCGGCGAAAGACACCCATAATCTCCTCATCTGTGCCGGTGGCCTTTGCGGGGTCGGGGAAGCCCAGGTGAACCCTCCTCCCTTGTCCGAGCCATACCGGGCATTCTTCCGCTGCCGAGTCGCAGACCGTCACCACCAGGTCAAAATTGATGTCACGAAACTCGTCAACGTGCCTGGACTCTCCTGCATGCTCAATACCGATCTCCGCCAGGGCGCGAACTGCATAAGGGTGGACATAGCCTGCGGGTTTTGTCCCCGCGCTGGAAGCCTCCCACTGATCCCCGATGCGCGCATTCACGATAGCCTCAGCCATCTGGGAGCGGCAGGAGTTGCCGGTACAGAGGAACAGAACATTGCGTCGATTGTCGTTCATGCCACAGTCTCTTTTCCCTCGCTGAACAGGCGCCGCTGAAACCAGAGCGCCACGTTTACCAGTCCGATCATCACCGGCACCTCAACAAGCGGGCCAATAACAGCGGCAAATGCTGCCCCCGAGTTGATGCCAAACACCGCCACCGACACAGCAATCGCCAGCTCAAAATTGTTGCTGGCCGCCGTGAAGGCCAGCGTGGTCGTTTTCGAGTAATCGGCGCCTATCCCGCGCCCCATGAAGAAGCTGATCAGGAACATCACCACAAAGTAGATCAGGAGTGGGATGGCGATCCGCACCACGTCCAGCGGGATTTCCACGATCAGGCTGCCCTTCAGGCTGAACATCACCACGATGGTAAAGAGCAGCGCAATCAGCGTGATCGGGCTGATGCGGGGGAGAAACTTCTTCTCATACCATTCCTTGCTTTTGAAGCGCAGCAGGATGAAGCGCGTCAGGAAGCCGCCGATCATCGGCACGCCCAGGTAAATGAAGACGCTCTTCGCGATCTCGCCGATGGTGATCTCAACGACGCTGCCCTCCAGCCCGAACAGCGTGGGCAGCTTGGTGATGAACACCCAGGCGTAGACGCTGTAGAACAGCACCTGGAAGACGCTGTTGAAGGCCACCAGCCCGGCAGCGTACTCGGTGTCGCCCTTCGCCAGTTCGTTCCACACAATCACCATCGCAATGCAGCGGGCCAGCCCGATCATGATCAGGCCAACCATGTATTGCGGGTAGTTGTGCAGGAAGATGATCGCCAGCGCAAACATCAGGATCGGCCCGACAATCCAGTTCTGCACCAGCGACAGCCCCAGGACCTTCCAGTTGCGAAAGACCTTGCCCAGTTCCTCGTACTTCACTTTGGCAAAGGGCGGGTACATCATCAGGATCAGGCCGATGGCGATCGGGATGTTGGTCGTATCCACCTGGAAACTGTGGAT
>JAFGNO010000137.1 GCA_016926985.1 Anaerolineae bacterium | reverse complement strand
GCCATGGCCTGCTGTATGGATAATCTCTGTCTTTCGATTGTTGGAGGGACTATTGATGAGACCGAGCGGGAGAATGAGGAGTTAAGCCGCTTGAAGGCGCTTGGCGCCGAGCTCGGCCTTGGCAGCCTGGTTGCTTTTCTGGGGGCCAGGAGCCAGGATACACTGCAATATTACTATGCTGCAGCCGAAGCTTTGATCATACCCTCGCATTACGAGTCTTTTGGCATGGTAGCCCTGGAAGCCATGGCCTGCGGCACGCCGGTGATCGCGTCTGAGGTAGGGGGATTGGCCTATCTTATTCAGGATGGCCTGACCGGTTTCCATGTCCCAACCAACGATCCCGAAGAGCTGGCCGGGAAAATTCGACTGATCCTGACAGAGTCCGATCTTCGCCGGGAGATGGCCGATGCTGCCAGAGTCTATGCCCGGCAGTTCAGCTGGCCCAATATCGCGGCTGAGGTTCAAAAAGTGTATGATGAATGCCTTGGCCTGATTGCACCGCCCCGCTATTACAGTTGGCCCTATGGGCTGTAGAGTAAGGCAGGAGACTATGACTACCCATCATGTACCCGGGTTAAAACCCACCAACATCATACTTCACCGCCAGAATCACCAGCTAAAGATCGAGTGGAATGATGGCCACACCAGCTTCTATGACCTGAATGCCCTTCGTGAAGCCTGTCCCTGTGCAACCTGTAGAGGCGGGCATGAATTTATGGGAGCCGAGCACGATCCAGACCTGATCGCCCTCACGCCATCCAGGGCCTACTCTGTGGTTAACCTGAATGTAGCGGGGACCTATGCACTTCAAATCGAATGGGATGATCACCACAGTGCAGGATTCTACACGTGGGAATACCTGCGCCGGATATGCCCCTGCGAGAACTGCCAGGCCCTTCGAGGCGCCGATTCGGAGTAAGCTAAGAAGTTAAATAGTCCTTGAGATTATGCTGCACAGCGTATGCTGCTGCTTCAGCCCGGTTAGCCACACCCAGCTTACCCAGGATGTTGCTGACATAGTTACGGACGGTGCCTTCACCCAGGTAGAGGGCCTCGGCGATCTCCCGGTTGGTCTTTCCTTCTGAGACAAGCTGAAGCACCTGCATTTCCTGGTTGGTGAGTTCGGCAAAGGCGGATGCCTCTTCTTCTCGCTGGGCCTTTCGTACTTCCTCAAACACACGCTGTGTGAGGCTGGGGTCCAGCAGCGCCTCGCCTCGCCCTACGGCCTCTATGGCCTTCACCAGGTCATTGCCCCCAATCTGCTTGAGAACATAGCCGGCTGCTCCGGCGCGGATGGCAGCAAACAGCATGTCATCTTCTGCATATGAGGTCAACATGATCACGTTGATGTCCTCGTATTTTTCGGTGATCTGCTGGCAGACATCAACCCCGCTCAGGCCCGGCAGGCGGATATCCAGCACAACTACAGTTGGCTGGAAAGTCTCAATCTTCTCCAGTGCCTCTCGTCCATTGCCGGCCTCGGCCACAATTTCAAACTCAGGATGGCGTTCTAGCAGCGAGCGCAGCCCCAGCCGGACAACCTCGTGGTCGTCTACAATTAGAATCCGCTGCCGCGCCATTTCTTATCTCCCCAAATACAGTATAGTTTATCCAAATTACATATTGAGTATAGCTAGTGCCAATGAATCCTACAATGCTATCAAGTTATTGCCGTGAGCAGGTGTGCTTGACGTAAAAATCCATACAATATAAATGTGGTGAGCATAATGCGCGTTGATTTAGATACCAGAATAAGGTGGTGGAATGGCTGACTATGCGGTGATATTCGATTGGGGCGGGGTCCTTATGCGAACTGAAGACTACAGCTTTCGGAGCCAGTGGGATGCCCGGCTGGCCCTTCCCTCCGGTGGCGTTGAGCGCATCCTGCTCCACAGCGGCATCTGGGAAAAGGCGCAGTTAGGGCATGTTAGCCTTGAGGATTACTGGGACACGATCAGTAAAATCCTCAAGATCACACCTGATCAGCTTGCTGATTTGAGGGCTGATTTCTACAATGGCGACCGGCTGGATCAGACTCTGCTCTTGCTCATCGAGGAGTTACGTGAGAAGGGCATTGCCATTGGATTATTGAGCAATAACACCTCCGATCTGGCGGATACGCTTTTGGACCTTGGCATTGAGAATCGCTTTGATGCCACAATCATCTCCGCTAACATTGGCGTAATGAAACCCGCCGACGACGCTTATCATGCCATCCTGCGAAAGCTGCAGATACTCCCCCAAAATGCACTTTTTATTGACGATTTCCCCCAGAATGTGGAAGGCGCCCGCGCCGTGGGGATGAATGCCATGCATTATACGCCTGACCTCGATCTTGCCAGCTATATTGACCAATGGCTGAACAGCAAACAAGCATAACACGCCCGGAAGCGCTCATCTTTGATTATGGCAGGGTGCTGGTTGGCCCGGTTGATGTCGCTGCTTTTAATCATTCCCTGGATCAGCTTGCTCTTGAGCAAGGATTAACAGATGGTCATGCGCTCTGGTCCCATCTCTACATCAGCGACAGCTGGGAACAGGCCAAACGAGGCCTGATTTCGCATGAGGAATTCTGGCTTGACCGCCTGACTTCATTAGGTTTAGTTGAAGAAACCGCTCAATACCAGTTTAAGCAGCGCCTGTATGAACACTGGGGACTATACACTGAGATGCGCGATCTGCTCTACCAGCTTCGGTCGAACTACCGGCTTGCCATTTTGAGTAATTCGTCGCGCAGGAATTTCACGGAATACATCTCTGTGCGCCGGGGACTTTTCGGACTGTTTGAGGTTATCCTGAGTTCTGCCGAGGAAGGTGTTGCCAAACCGTCCCCGGAGTTCTACCATACCGTGCTCAGGAGGTTGGCGATTCAACCCGAACAGGCGCTGTTCATCGATGACCTCCGGCGAAATACCGATGCGGCAGAGGCGCTGAGAATCCCGTCGATCCAGTTCACAGGCCCAGCCAGTTTGCGTGAAGAATTGTCCCGGTGCGGGATCATTTAGGCATTGCATACCACAATATTTCACAATACAATATGGATAGGTTGGAAGGAATTATCGTGTTAAGCCTGCGTTGTGAACAGCGGCATCATCACCACCATGCATACCGCCTCCACGGTCGTGGAGCAGCGCAGGGTTTGTATGCCTGATCGCTAAAAACTGCGCTGCCTGGACGTGGAGAAGGCAAAATACCCTCTCCACGTTTTTTATTTGGTATGATATTTGGAGCCTAAAGGATGATGACAATGACTGAAAAATCTCCTGCCCGTATTCCGGCAGGTATGCGCGACATCTTGCCCGCCCAGATGATCAAGCGCCAGTATGTGTTGGACGTGGTAAGAGAAGTTTTTGAGGAATTCGGTTTTGAGCCACTCCAGACCTCGGCAATTGAGCTGTCCGATACCCTGCTGGGAAAATACGGCCCGGATGCCGAGCGACTGATCTACAAAGCCTGGTACGGGGACTCCCCGGATGGCGAGTTTGCCCTCCGCTACGATCTCTCCGTGCCGCTATCGCGGGTAATTGCCATGTATCCCGACCTGCCCCGCCCCTTCAAGCGTTACCAGATCGCGCCCGTCTGGCGGGCTGACCGCCCCCAAAAGGGCCGCTACCGGGAGTTTTATCAGTGCGATGTGGATGTTGTCGGTACAGAGAGCATGCTGGCTGATGCGGAGATCATCGCCGTTGTCTACGAGGCATTGAACCGGCTGGGATTCCGTGGGGTGACCATCTCCATCAACAACCGCAAGCTGCTGAATGGCATTGGCCAGTATGCCGGGGTACCCGAAGGCCTCCAGCCCGGTCTCTACCGGTCTATCGACAAGCTTGACAAGATTGGACTGGACGGAGTCCGGCGTGAACTGCTGATGGTGGGTGTTCCCACCGACTATGTGCCGGCGCTCCAGCGCACTGCCCGGCTGGCCCTGCAGGGTAAAATACCCCAGGAATCGCTGTTTGATGGTATGGTGAATGACGAAAGGCTTCCTGAAGAACTTGTCCGCCGTGTGCTTGATCCTCTAACCGATCTGGTGGAGGACGCATCTGCTGAACAGGTCCCCGGCAACATGCTCCAGGCTGTTTCTCGTGATATTGTCCAGGAGTTGGCGCCTCAGTTGAGGGACTTTTACGGGCTTCAGGAGGGCGTCATACCATCAGATGTGGTTAAGCGTTTGCTTGAACTCCTTCAGATCACCGGTGAAGCGAATACCGTCCTTGACAATCTTGGGGGTCATTTGGCGGATTATCCGCAGGCAGTTGAGGGGATTGCCGAGCTTCGCGACCTGTTCGCTTATCTGGCTATGCTGGGCATTCCATCCGCTGCCTATGCGCTTAACTTCGCAATGGTGCGCGGGCTGGAATACTACACCGGGCCCATCTTTGAGACGACCATCACTGAGCCAAAGGCCATGCCGTCCATCACCGGGGGAGGGCGTTATGACGAGTTGATCGGCCTCTTTGCCGATACGTCCTATCCGGCAACAGGGACAAGCCTTGGCATCGAGCGGATTATTGACGCCATGGATGAGCTGGATATGTTCCCGGTGGGAATCCGTTCCTCGGTCGCTGACGTGCTGGTCACCATTTTCGATCCATCAACCCAGAGCGAATCGCTGCGCCTGGCAACCAAACTGCGAAAAACCGGGGTTAAAACCAGCCTTTATTACGATCCACTGTCCCGCCTCGGTGATCAGATCGGCTATGCATCAGCCACCGGTATCCCATTCGTCATCATCCTGGGCCCGGACGAGATCGCTCAGGAAGAAGCGACAATTCGCCGCCTGGGTGACTCGCCGGAGACCAGCGTCCAGTTGACTGTAAAGTTTAATGAGGTCGCCCAGACCATCTTAAACTGGTAATCCGGGCCTGCCGGGTGGGTGTAAGACCTGTCTGGCAGGCTCAATCCACAATCTCAACAGTCTGCCGCACCCGCTTAAAACGGATTCCGGCCTTTGCCAGCATTTCTGGCATTACTCCCTGCTTCACAAGGGCGATCAGCAGATCAACATAAGGATACAGGATCACATCCCGGTCCAGCGGCAGCTCAAACAATTCCGGCGCAGCTTCGTAAAGCCCCTCCCAAATGATCCGTGTCCCCTCGCCCAGGCACGATGCATCCAGCATATGCCGTGTACCATCGCGCCGCATCCCATTCAACCGGTGCCGGATGGCAGTCACTGCTGCCAGCAGTTCGATAGCCACCACGGCAGTTGCATTTTCCAGGATCGTCCGGGCATGCAGGGCAGCATTCATGCTCATGCTGACGTGGTCTTCCTGGTTTGCCGAACTGGGAATCGAATCCACGCTGTCCGGATGGGCCAGCGTTTTACACTCGGAAACAAGCGAAGCAGCTACATATTGTGTGAGCATCAACCCGCTGTCGATATGGGTCTCATCCCCTCTGACCAGCATACTCGGCAAACCACGTGACATCTTGGCATCCAGTATCCAGAACACCCGGCGCTCGGCGATGCTCGCCAGCTCGGTAAGCGCAATGCTCAGGTGATCCGCCGCAAACGCGATGTATTCCCCGTGGAAATTCCCGCCAGACAATGCCTTATAGCCTCTGAGAAGCCCATCCTCCGGACGGACAAAAATCAGTGGATTGTCTGTTACGGCGTTGATCTCGCGGGTCACCACAATTCGGCATGACGCCAGCACCTCCCGGACAGCACCCAGCACCTGTGGCACGCAGCGCAATGAATACGGGTCCTGCGGCGGCTGCCAGACCGGGTCACGATCTACATCCCCGGCATCCACAAGCTGGCTGCCCCTGATCATCTTCAGGATATTGGATGCCGTTACGCACTGCCCGGGATGCCCCCGTGCTGTGTGGAGTTGTGGTAAAAAGGCATCACGATAGCCCTGCAATGCTTCCAGCGACAGCGCCGCCACAATCTCAGCTGTGTCGATCAGCTTCTCCGCGTCGCTGGTTGCCAGTGCCAGCAGGGCTGTCGAGAAGGTCGTGCCATTGTTCAACGCAAGCCCTTCCTTTGCCCTGAGCACGATCCGCCGGTCTATCCCCTCCCAGATCATCGCATCTTTACCGGCAATAATCTTGCTGTTGCCACTCTTATCCTGCATCTCTGCCATTCCGGTAACCTCCCCAAAACCCGGGGATGCATCCTCCCCCTGCAGGCTGTCAGGGGCTTTGCTGATCACCAGTGCCAGATGAGAGAGCGGAGCAAGGTCGCCACTTGCGCCCAGCGATCCACTGCGTGGCACCATTGGGGTGATGCCCCGGTTCAGCATCTGGATCAGCCGGTTGATAAGCTCCACCCGGACACCTGAGCGCCCATTGACCAGTGTATTAGCCCGGATCACCATTGCCGCCCGCACTACCTCGCGATCCAGGGGCTCCCCAACACCGGTCGAATGGCTCATAATCAGCTTGCGGCTGAGCTGCCGGGTCTGCTCCGGGTCGGTGAGGGGACGCCCCGCTGCGTGAATACCGAATCCGGTATTGATCCCATAATATGCGCGGGCGGGCTCGTCACCGGCTGCCCGGCAGGCATTTTCCTCAACCACGCTTTCAACCCAGTCTGCGCTTTCCTGGATGCGCCTATATTCAGGGGTTTCCGGAACGATCTCTCCGATCTTCTGTCCAAAACGTGCAGCACTGACAACGTGCGCGATGGTCAGGTTGACGCCATCAAGTGAGATTTCTGCGTGGCCCGGCATTCTGTTCTCCATGATTGAATGGTTTATCTGGTCTGAAACCTTGCATGTGCTTATGCGTACTACTTTATAGAATGAGGGTGATTTCGTAAAGTCTGTGGAGCGAACAGGAGCAGTTATGGCTGAGCAGCGTTCTGAAGCCCAATCTTCTGAGTTTTTCCAGCATATCAAGGCGGCCGGGAAGGCCTCTGTCAGACAGTGGGCCAGTCTGGTGCCCAAGGATTTCTGGGTATATGGTGGTGAAGTCGTTCGTGAAACATTTCTGGCTGCCAAAGCAGTGGTTGATGGGGTGATTGACGCCCTTGACCGTGCTCCATCGGAAGTACAGAAAACCACACCGGCGCCCCGGAAAGGGAAAAAGAAGATTGAAATCATCGACGCAGAAGAGGACGATCTTTCCAGCTAGGTGCCCGCACCTGGTTTGACCTAAAAAGGCGCCGTCGGCGCCTTTTTAGGTCATTGCATCCCCTGCCAACCCGGATTATAGTGGTACTCTGACCACCAGCATTCATGAGGTAAACCATGACAGACGAAAAAAAAGAAGCCAAAGCCGAAAACAACGACGAACTCAAAGGGTTTCGTGAACTTGTCGAAAAAGAGCCCGTTCAAACCCGGCACAGCATGACTCTCAACGGGGCAGAGCTTGCCTACACGGCCACAGCCGGGATGATGCCCCTTCACAACCCTGAAACCGGGGAATTAGAGGCTGGCCTGTTCCACGTCTCTTATATACTTGACGGCATAGAAGACACTTCGGACCGCCCCCTTATATTTGTATTCAACGGCGGCCCCGGGTCCGCTTCTATCTGGCTGCACCTGGGCGCGGTCGGTCCTCGCCGCGTCAGGATGCAGGATGAGGGCTTCATGCCCGCCCCCCCTTATCGGCTTGAGGAAAACCCCGCTACCTGGCTTGACCTCGCCGATCTGGTTTTCATTGACCCGGTTGGTACCGGGTACAGCCGGGCGCTTAAAAAAGACCTGAACAAGAAATACTGGAATCTCAAAGGTGATATCGAATCGGTTGGCGAGTTCATCCGCCTGTTTCTTAACCGAAGCAAACGCTGGGATTCACCCCTCTTCCTAGCCGGAGAGAGCTACGGCACAACCCGCGCCGCCGGGCTGGCCGGACATCTGGTTGACCAGGGCATTGGCCTGAACGGTATTGTCCTGATCTCCACCATCCTGAACTTCCAGACGGCACGTTTTACGCGGGGCAACGATCTCCCTTATATCGTATTCCTGCCCACCTACACGGCAGCAGCCTGGTACCATGGCCGGCTCCCCGAAGACCTCCAGGGCAGGCCGCTTGAGGATATTTTAGCTGAAGTGGAGGAGTGGGCAGAGACTGACTATACCTTGGCCCTGGCCAAAGGCGATAGGCTTCCGGAAGAGGAGCGTCAGACCTGCATAAAAACCCTCTCGCGGTACACAGGTTTGAGCGAGAACTATGTCAATCTGGCTAATCTGCGCATCCACATCATGCGCTTCTGCAAAGAACTGCTGCGCGATGAAGGGCGCACCGTCGGGCGCCTGGACAGCCGATTCAAAGGGATCGATGCGGAGGGTGTGTCTGAAGTTCCCGACTTTGACCCATCCATGATCGCGATCACCCCACCTTACACCACCCTGCTCAACCAGTATGTCCGTTCCGAACTTGGTTTTGAAACAGATATCAAGTACGAGCCGCTGAGCTTTTCGGTGAACAAAGATTGGGAATGGGACAGGGGGACCTTCCCGGACACCAGTGAGGCGCTGCGGAGTGGGCTATCGAAAAACCCCTTTGTCAGGGTGATGGTTGCTCAGGGATATTACGACCTGGCGACTCCCCATTTTGCCATAAACTATACCCTCAACCATATGGCGCTTGACCCGGCGCTGCGGGAAAATTTTAAAACCACCTTCTATCACGCGGGGCACATGCTTTATCTGGATGTCGGGCAGCTTGGGCGTCTCAAAGAAGACGTGAAAGATTTTATTGTATTCTCACTGGGAGATTAGCCACCCGAGGAGTAACCAAAAACCGCCGAAT
>JAFGNO010000136.1 GCA_016926985.1 Anaerolineae bacterium | reverse complement strand
TGTGTTTACGCCATCAATGGAGCCGCAACTGAAAACTCGGTAAGCGCTACAAGTACATTCACCCCGGTGAGGCTGTCATTGAATAACATCTGAGGCCCATGAGTATCCCCGCGTACAGACGCATCTATCTGTATGGCATTTCCCCATTCTGCTGGATACAACCATTGAATGAAGGGTTTTATGCCTGATAATCGCCTGTAGTCAGATGACAGGCTGCAAGATGAGTCGGGGTGCCCAGCACCGGACGTAGTTCAGGCTCAACCTGACTGCAAATGTCAATTGCCAGGGGACAGCGTGGATGGAACCGACACCCGGCAGGGGGATTAATCGGGTTGGGAATCTCGCCACGGGGCAGTGTTTTTTGATGGCGTGAGTCCGGGTCGGGTACAGGCACAGCCGAGAGCAGCGCCCTGGTGTAAGGGTGGCTTGGGCTGCCATATACATCGGGCAAAAAGCCCGTCTCGACCAGCTTTCCCAGATACAAAATTCCGATCCGGTCGCAAATATATTTTGCGGTCGCCAGGTCATGGGTGATAAAGAGGTAGGTCAGATTGTACTCGTTTTTCAGCCGGATCATCAGGTCAAGCAGCAGCGCCCTGACCGACACATCTGCCATTGCAATTGGCTCATCGGCAACGATCAGGTCGGGCTGGGTAACCAGTGCACGGGCGATTACTGCACGCTGGCGCTGCCCACCGGATAACTGGTGAGGATACTTCTCATACAGCGTCCGGGCCGGGGTCAGACCGACATGCTCCATGATCTCTTCAACGGCTTGGCGGCGTTCTGCTGGTGATGTTCCGTAGTGTATCTTATGCCCGTGTCCAATCGATTCGCCGATGCGCATGCGGGGATTCAATGAGGCAAACGGGTCCTGGAAGATAAGCTGCATTCGGCGCCGCATCCGGCGCATGTCGTCGGTAGAGAGGGCGTTCAGGTCAACGCCATCAAACCAGATTGTTCCTTCGGTTGGTTCCAGCAGACGCAGCACCAGCCTGCCAATGGTGGTCTTGCCACTGCCACTCTCGCCAGCAAGCCCTAATACCTCACCACGGCGAATGTCGAAGTCAACACCATCCACCGCCTGGACAAACAAGTTGCTCCTGGAAAGCCCGCCGGAAAAGAACCCTTCCTGAACCTGGAAGTATTTCTTCAGGCCTCGAACCTCAACCAGATGATCGTTGTTTTGTTCGCTCATGCGCTGGGTCCCTCGCCCGCACCATATTCAACCGGGATATCTTCATACAACCAGCAGTTTACAAAATGGCCCGGTTCCCCGGCCTGGAAGTGAGGGGCCAGTTCCTGGCAGACAGGCATCACATGTGGGCAGCGTGGGTGAAAACGGCAGCCCGGCGGCGGCTGAACAAGATCCGGCGGGGATCCATCCATCTTGTACAACTCGTCGTCATCGCTCAGCAGAATGCTGGGTACGGCCTTCAGCAGTCCATCAGTATAGGGGTGCAGTGACTCTTTGAATATCGTGTACACATCAGCAAGTTCGGCCACCCGGCCTGCATACATCACGGCCACGCGGTCGGCAAGCTCGGCAACCAGGCCAATATTGTGGGTGATTAGCAGGATGGTCAGGTTAAACTCCTGGCGTAGCTCATTGAGCAGATCGATGAACTGCGCCTCGACAATCACATCCAGCGAGGTGGTGGCTTCATCTGCGATGATCAGATCGGCATTCAGGACCAGCGCCAGTCCAGCCATGATGCGCTGGCGCATCCCCCCGGAAAGTTGATGGGGGTAGTCGTTCAGCCGGGCGGCAATGATGCTCAGGCGATCAACCAATTCGCCGGCCCGCGCGCGGGCAGCCTGCCGGCTGGTGGATGGCTGGTGCGTCCGGATGGCCTCGATGATGTGATCGGCCACGTTCTGAACCGGGTTGAGGGAAGTCATCGGGTCCTGGAAGATCATACCAATCCGCTGACCACGGATCTGGCGCATCTCACGGTTGGAGAGAGTCATCAGGTCCTGCCCATCAAACCAGATATGGCCTGATACCTGCGCGCTCACCGGGATCAGCCGCAGCAGCGCCTTACCCAGTGTGCTCTTTCCGCAGCCGCTCTCACCGACCAGCCCAAGAACTTCCCCGCGTATGATTTCAAATGAAACATTATCGATGGCATTGACCCAGCCAGCCCGTGATTTATACCGGACCGACAGGTCTTCAATTTGCAGTAATGTGGTGTCCATAGCCATTATTTCTCCGCCAGCCGCGGGTTCAGGATTTCGCTCAGGCTCTCACCCAGCAAGCTGAAGCCCATTGCGACCAGTGCAATCATAATCCCGGGGAAGGTGATCATCCACCACTGACCCGCGACCAGGAACTGGTGCCCTTTGCTGAGGTCATATCCCCAGTCCGGTATATCAGGCGGCAGCCCCAGCCCAACAAAGCTCAGGCCAGCCTCAGTCAGAATAGCGTCAGCAACGTTGAGCGAAAACACCACAACCACTGACGGGATGACATTGGGGAAGATATAGCGGATGAGGATGCTGATCGGGCTCGCGCCCAGACTATGCGCTGCCTCGATATACAACTCCTCCTTTACCGACAGGGTCTGGCCACGAACTACCCGGAAAAAGGTAGGGATATAGATCACCGAGATAGCAATTGCCACGTTAAGCAATCCGGGGCCAAGCATAGCCGCCATTGCCACAGCAAGCAGCAATCCCGGGAACGAATAGATGCTGTCCATAATCAGGGAAAGCACCCGGTCAAGCACCCCGCTGACAAAACCGGACAGCAGCCCCAGGGGGATGCCGATGCTTGCCGAAAACGCCGCAGAGAGCAGCGCCACTACCAGGATGGTACGCGCACCCCAGATAATCCGGCTTAGAATATCACGCCCCAGATTGTCGGTGCCCAGCACATAGCGGGCACCCATGTTCTGCTGCACCACCTCCAGTGTCGGGTGAGCTACCAGTGCATCTGCGACTTTTCCCTCATCAAGCAGGATCAGATCGACCTCGCCAGCAGCTAACGCGTCCTCGGCATCACCAGCGACCAGGTAGCGAACTACTTCCATCCCCA
>JAFGNO010000135.1 GCA_016926985.1 Anaerolineae bacterium | reverse complement strand
TCCGCACCCACTGGCCAAACCTTGGCAACCGGCCTGGGATACGCCGGTGCAAAGATCATGGCAAGCACGCCAATCACCAGGGCGCTCAACGTGAATGCCAATCCTGCCAGACGAGCCGGGCGGCTGAGACCACTGCTGTGGAATAGCAAAGCAAGCACAAGGAGAAGCAAGCCAGCAATCACCAGGAATCCAAAGAGTGTAGTCAGGCCGGGTTTACCGGCTTCCTCTCGGCGAAGCGCCGCCCATAATGCCATAGCCGCAGCAACTGCGCCTAACCCGAATGTGCGCAGCGCCACTATGAAGCTTTGCTCGCTCAGCAATGTGCTTTCAGCAATCATGCTACAGGACAGAGCAACAGCCAGGGAAGCAAAACCAATCAGGAAGATGACGCCATATTGTTTTAAAAGCGATTTCACGGGAACCTCCCGGTCCGGATCAGGAGTATTTCGGTGGAAGATAATTCTTGCTCGGTGATATCCAATTGGAGCCATTAAAAGAAAAGAAAACACCTCATTGATGAGGACTTACAACCGCCAGATTTTAGCACGCGCCACCAGCCGATGCCAAGCAGTTGTCTGGTATCACGAGTGCCATACATATGCTTTCTCAAAGCACACTCGTGGTGGAAGCTATCAGCTGCTGGCCTCTGTAGGCGCGCTATCCAGGCTGACCGAGGCAGGAAGATGTTCGGCTGCCAACACTGTTTCCAACGCCTGTATGGCAACTTGCAGCATGTCATGAGAGGGTTCGCGTGTTGTCAGTTTTTGCAGCCAGAGTTGTGGAAGAACCAGCAGCCGGGCGACGGGATGTTCAATATGCCGGGAAAGCAGCCGGATATATTCATAAGCAATGCCAGCAATAACGGGAACAAGAACCACACGTGAAGCCAACCGGAGCAGAAGCGAAGGTCTCCCAAGCACAGTGAAAACCATGACCGAAATAACCACCACAACCAGCAAAAAACCCGTCCCGCAGCGGGGATGTTCCTGTGGGAAGCGGCTGACCGATTGAGGTGTCAGTGGAGCACCATTCTCATAGGCGTTGATTGTCTTGTGTTCGGCGCCATGATATGAAAACAGCCGTTTGATATCTTCCATACGCCCGATCAACCAGATATACCCTACCACAAGGATCAAACGGATTAGACCCTCAATCAGGTTACCAACCAATGGCGACTCCATACCGGTGAGAGCATGCAGTCCATCTGCAGCAGCCGCTGGTGCCAGAAAGAAAAGCACAATGCTCAAACACAACGAGAAGGCAATTGTTCCCCAGGCAACCGGCCCTGAGAAATCCCCTTCATCTCCCAGAGAGACATCAGCAGAAAATGTCAGTGCCCGAATGCCAAGCCCCAGCGAATCCCAGAGAAGTCCCAGCCCGCGAACAAAAGGCACTTTGCTCCAAAATCCGTTGTACAGCGAGGACGAAATCGGCTGCTCGCGAATAACAATATTCCCGTCAGGGTCCCGGACAGCCACAGCAACGTGTCTGCTGCCACGCATCATCACGCCTTCAATGACCGCCTGCCCCCCGTAATTAAACCGCTCTTTAGCCATCAACTTCTCCGCCGATTTGTTTCGCCGGATTGTAACGCCCGGAATCACGCACTGCAAAGGAGGGATCATTCGCCCCCATACATTTGCTCATAGCGAGCTGTATGGAGATGCGTGAGGGCAACCGCCAGCGCGTCTGCGGCATCATCCGGGCGCGGAATCTCGTCCAGGCCAAGAAGGAGTTTCACCATATCCTGAACCTGCCCTTTGGAAGCATTCCCGTAGCCAGCTACAGCCTGCTTGATGGAGGCCGGCGTATATTCAGCAATTGCCAGGCCAGAATCTGCCAGCGCGAGAATCGTCACGCCACGTGCCTGCCCCACCGCCATTGCAGTGGTCACATTTCTGCCAAAAAGCAATTTTTCAATGGCGGCGCTGTCAGGCCGATACTTTTCTGTAAGCTGACGCATCTCCCTGTAAATCTGTTGGAGGCGCGCAGGAACATCAAGCCTAGCCGGTGTCGTAATGGCCCCATAAGCCACCATTGACGCATCGCCTGACGGGGTCTCCTGCACCATACCATAACCTGTGATAGCAATTCCTGGATCTATTCCTAGAACAAGCATAAATCTCTTCCAGAAACGAAAAAAGGCAGACGCATCCCCGTCTGCCTCCCGGGTGATATGTGAACGATCAGTTCTCAACCTCAAATAAGTCCATCAGATCATCTGTCACATTCAGATTTGAATATACCGCCTGCATGTCATCCAACTCTTCAAGGGATTCAATTAAACCCATAATTTTAAGGGCATCCTCTGTGGCAATATCCTTGCTTATATTAGGCACCCAGTCCAGCCTCGCTTCATCTATTCTGAAACCGGCATCCTTCAGAGCATCCACGACAACATGCAGTTCTTCCCGTGCTGTGATGATTTCAATCAGGTCTTCGTCAGCAGCAACATCGTCAGCGCCAGCTTCGGCAGCGACCAGAAACACATCATCAAAGCTGGCTGTTTCAGCAGAGATCGTGATATATCCTTTATTTTCAAACTGCCAGCCAACTGCCCCCGGTTCAGCCATACTGCCGCCCGACCGGCCGAGCAAGTGTTTCATCTCGGAAAGAGCCCGGTTGCGGTTATCAGTGGCCACTTCTAACATCAGCGCGATACCATGCGGCGCATAAGCTTCATAGAGCACCTCTTCAAACTGCGCCCCATCTTTTAACTCACCTGTTCCACGCTTGATGGCCCGTTCAATGTTTTCTTTGGGCATATTGGCCGTCCTGGCCCGATCAACAGCCAGCCGCAAAGCGAAATTGGCGTCAATATCGCCACTATCGCGCGCAGCAATTGTTATCTCGCGAGCCAATCGAGTAAATACCTTCCCTCTTTTTGCATCATTGGCTGCTTTTTTACGCTTAATTGTCGACCATTTGCTATGCCCAGACATTTCAACCTCGCGGTACAACCTATTTATCGGATTCCCGGTCAGTTTGCACGATTGATGACAGACAAACACCGGCTGGTTTACTCATCTTATCAGGTTGCAATTATACCTTCCAGGAATCTACACGACAAAGAGACTCCGCCTGCTCTTGTGCGTGTCTCATGGTTTATGCATCACCCCACACCAGGAGCGAAGGCGAAAGACAGCTTTACAGAAGTAATTTTTAGTTTCCGGTTAAGAAGGCTTGCCAGCTTCGTCTGCTGTTTGAAAGCAGTGGCCTGAACAGCAAACTCGTACAACAAGCGCCCTTCCTGTGATATCTCAAAATAGAGGCTGTTTGTCCCGGATTCTTCAGTCCGAACCATGAACCAGCGCCTGGTAGTGCGGCCATCAGGCCAGACCGTAAGGGGTTTTTGATTGGTACCAACGATCTCAAAGCCCTCGCCGGTAACCGAAACATCCACTTCAACCGGCAACAGGTCGCCCAACCGGGGATCGACATCAAAAGCAACTGGCACAGACTCTTCAGCGCTCCCTTCAGAAAGAAGTGCAGCTTCCTCTTCAGAGAAGGGTGATTTTGCATCCGGAAGAAGCACTGCAACCCAGACGCGGTATTCCTCCTGGATATACACTTCGTGTGGGAAAGCCGCTTCAAAACGGCGCTCACCATATTCTTTTGGTCGCTCCGGGGACATCACCACGATATCATGACCCGCGACATACACATCCCCACCATCTGTAACATCGCCATCGATGGAAACATCTATATCCCTGTCTTTGTCTGTTTCTGCCGGCTGGGTGGATATACCCGGAGGTGTGACAATCTCCTGGTAAGCTTTGCTTATCTCGTCAACATCAGCAAGGAGATGGTCGGGCGTGATCGGAGTTGTGATATGGTTGTCATCTCCTTCTTCCACCGGCTCCTTGACAAAGGGGATTTCCTCGGCCATACGGACCAGTGATTTAAGGTTGAAATCCAGGACATCACGTGTGCCCAACACACTGATTAACCCAACAACCGTGAAAGGCCGCAGCCGGGCTGTTTCAACTCTGGTATCAGGTGGAATATCCACCAGTTTGACCACGATAACAATACCAGACTGGTTTTCTCCGGCGAGTTTTTCTGCATAGGCCAAACCTGTCCCCAGGTCAACAATATCGGTTTTAAGCAGAGGCTCCCCTACCTGTTTCAACGGCATATCGAGAACAGCGGCCCCTTCGGACTCAATGCGGGAACGGAGATCGCTGAAGCGGGCGGCCAGAAAACGGTACCGTTCTCCGATATCAACCACAAGATACCACCACTCCTGCCCCCCCTCAGTTTTCAGGCGCAGCAGGGCTTCCCGAAGGCTCTCCTCACCTCGCGCAACAACAAAAGAACGGTTGAGCATATTAGAAAGCGCCAGATTGCCTGTCATCAAATGTCTCCTGGAGTAAAACTCAGTGACGGGTTATCCGGTTTGCATAAGTTTAGCATAAGCTAACAGCGCGCCAAGTTGGGAACTCCCTCAAGGTAGCTCTTCCTATTGGCAATCTCCTGCTGGCTAATCCATTTCCG
>JAFGNO010000134.1 GCA_016926985.1 Anaerolineae bacterium | reverse complement strand
TGAGACTCCCCTTTGGCAATGCCAAAGTCGATGATCTTGGCCTTGTTATCCGGCGTGATCATGATATTCTGCGATTTGATATCACGGTGAACAACGCCCATATTGTGGATATGTTTGAGGCCGGTTGCGATCTGCCAGGCCAGCGCCATTGCTGTTGGCTCATCCAGCGCCCCCTGGGTATCGACGATATCCGCCAGGGTATGGCCTTCCACAAACTCGGCAACGATATAATTCAGCGCTTCGCCGATATTGGGGTCAAACTCCTGCAAAGCCCAGTCATAGAGCTTGATGATGTGCGGCGTGTTAATCTGGGTGAGCAGGTCAATCTCGCGCTGGAATCGCCCGATGAACTGGTCATTTACCAGGTGGGAATGAACCACCTTGATGATCACCATCTGGCCGGTTTTTGAGTCGCGCCCCAGGTATACCGTGGCAGCGCCTCCCACTCCCAGCCGATCATAAATATGGTAGCGGTCTTTGAGCTTTTTACCGACTAACACGGCATGGTTCTCCCTTACATTGCCTTATTGGCGGACAATCAGCGATCACTGGCTTATAGTTTAGCATATTCTCTGGCGGCTGCTCAGTGGGGATTTATCCCCTCAATAGCCTACCGACCGGACGGTAGGCTTGATGTTTAGCGCAACTTATGATTTAATGTGACTGTGAGAGGGAAGCAGGCCGTGGTGGTGCGCATGTCCTGTGGCGAGCATCTCCTTTTCTCTCCAGCGATCTGCTCAAAAACGCTCGCCCGGGCGGTAAAAACCACGACGGTTGTCTCTGCCTTCAGTACTTGCACACTATTTCAAGGGAGAAAACATATGGCCTATCAGATTCGCCGCGCAGCGGTGATCGGAGCCGGCACAATGGGAGGCGCTATCGCAGCCCACCTGGCAAATGTCGGTATTCCGGTCGACCTGCTGGATATAGTCCCAAGAGCACTGACGCCGGACGAGGAAGCCAGGGGTCTTACCCTAGACGATCCGGTTGTCCGCAACCGTATTGTGAGCAGCGGCTGGCAGGCGGTGGTAAAAGCCCGCCCGTCGGCCCTGTATGTAGCCCAGAATGCCGACCTGGTACGGCTCGGCAATCTGGAGGATGACTTCGACCGCCTGGCGGAGGTCGATTGGATCATCGAGGTGATTGTCGAAAACCTGAAGATCAAACAGAGCCTGATGGAGCGGCTCGAAGCTGTCCGCAAACCCACCGCCATCATTGCCACCAATACCTCCGGCCTGCCGATCAAGGATATCGCCGAGGGGCGGAGTGCGGGGTTCAGGCAGCACTTCCTGGGGATGCACTTCTTCAACCCGCCCCGCTATCTTAAACTGCTGGAGATCATCCCGCACACGGATACCCGGCCCGAAGTGCTGGAAGCAATGATTCGTTTTGGCGAGGATGAACTGGGCAAGGGAGCCGTGATCTGCAAGGATACGCCTAACTTCATCGCCAACCGCTTCGCCTCAATTGCCGGGGCCTTTGAGATCGGCTATGCCATTGATAACGGCTATACAATTGACGAGGTCGATGCCCTGTGCGGGCCGCTGATCGGGCGCCCAAAGACAGCCGTCTTCCGCCTGCTGGACCTGATTGGCCTGGACGTGATGGGGCATGTCAACACCAACCTGTATGAGGCTATCGGTCATGACGAATCCCGCGACCTGCTGGCCCATGAGAAGGTCACCGGGCTGATGAACACCATGATCGAAAACGGCTGGCTGGGCAACAAGGCCAGGCAGGGGTTCTACAAGCGGGTGGACGTAGCTGGTAACCGCGAGTTCTGGACGCTTGACTTTGAAACGATGGAATACACCGCACCGGTGAAAGTCCGCTTCGACTCGGTGGGCCAGTATCGCAAGCTGGAGCCGCTTGGTGCGCGTATCAAGGCGATGGTCGAGGCGGAAGACCGGGCGGGCGAATATATCCGCAGCGCGATCTACAACCGCCTGAGCTACGCCTCATACCGCATCCCGGAGATTGCCGACACGCTGGTCGCCATCGACAATGCGATCAAGTGGGGCTTCGCCCACGAGATGGGCCCCTTTGAAGAATGGGATGCCCTGGGTGTCGCTGAGAGCATCGGGAAGATGGAAGCCGCCGGGTTTGCTGTCGCCGACTGGGTCAAGGAGATGGTCGCCAGCGGGTGTGAGACCTTCTACGAGTACGAAAGCGGCGTAGCCATCGGCTACTACGATGTCGAAGCCAAACGCTATGTGGCTTTTGATGCTAACCCCCGCGTGATCAAGGTGGCAGTGCTGAAGGCGCAGGGCCGCGAGGTGGCTGGCAACGATGATGCCAGCATCATCGACATGGGCGACGGGATCGCGCTGTTTGAGATTCACTCCCGGGCCAACACCCTCACGCTTGACGTGATCGCAATGGGCTACCGCGCCATCGAAATGCTGAACAACGACACCTTCAACGGGCTGGTGATCAGCAACGATGGCAGCCTGTTCTGCGGCGGCGCCAACCTGGACATCGCCGCCATCCAGCAGAGTGCTGCTGCGCGCGGGATTACCCCTGCCGATGTGGTGACCGAAATGGTCAACAGCTTCCAGCAGATGATGCTTGGGATGCGCTATGCCACGAAACCCGTAATCTCCGCGCCGTTCCAGCTGGCGCTGGGCGGCGGCGCAGAGCTGACCATGTGTGGCGACCGGATTGTGGCGCATGCCGAACTGTATATCGGGCAGGTTGAGGTTGGGGTCGGGCTTGTCCCGGCAGCAACCGGGTGCAAGGAACTCCTGCGCCGGGTGGTCAACCCGCATATGCGTATCACCAACGCCGATCCCCTCCCGGCACTGACCAAGGTCTTTGAACTGGTCGGGCTGGGTAAGGTGGCGACCAGCGCAGAAGAAGCGCGCGAAATGGGTTTCCTCTCACCCTGCGACCGGGTTATCATCAACCGCGATTACCTGCTCTACGAAGCCAAACAGGAAGCCCTGCGGCTGTTCGAAAGCGGCTACCGCGCGCCAACGCCTGAGAAGATCTACGCCGGTGGGCGAGACTTACTGGCGGCTATCCGCACCCAGCTGTTCATGTTCAAGGACGGCGGGTATGCCTCCGAGCACGATGTATTCATCGGGGACAAGATTGGCTATATCCTGTGCGGGGGTGACCTTTCTGCGCCGACCTGGGTGGATGAGCAGTATATCCTTGACCTGGAGCGCAAGGCATTTGTTGATCTGATCCAGCATCCGAAATCCATCGAACGGGTTTTCCATATGCTGAGCACGGGTAAACCGCTAAGGAACTAGCAGACAGGTATCAAACAGGAGAACACGACTATGCGCGAAGCAGTCATTGTTGAAGGATTACGGACGGCTGTTGGCCGGTCTAACAAAGGCGTCACGCGCAACCTGCGCGCCGACGATATGATGGCGGCCGTCATGGTTGAACTGATGAAGCGAGTGGAGGGAGCGATTGCGCCAGAAGACATCGATGATGTCGTGCTGGGCTGCGCCTTCCCTGAAGGCTCGCAGGGGCTGAACATCGCCCGCCAGATTGCAGCGTTAAGTGGCCTGCCCTACAGCGTCCCGGCGCAGACCATCAACCGCTTCTGCTCGTCGGGATTGCAGTCCATTGCCACCGCTGCCTATCGGATCATGGCTGGCGATGCCGATATCATCATCGCCGGGGGGATTGAGACGATGAGCCTGGTCCCGATGACAGGATTTCGCATCTCGCCCAATCCCACGCTGGCAGTGGAAGGCCCGGATGTGTACATGGGCATGGGGCTGACCGCCGAGCACGTCGCTGAGGAGTTCAATGTCTCCCGCGAGGCGCAGGATGAGTTCGCCTATCACAGCCATATGAAGGCGATTGCGGCGTGGAACGCCGGGCGCTTTGAGGGGCAGATTGTCCCGGTGACCTTTGAGGAAGTGTG
>JAFGNO010000133.1 GCA_016926985.1 Anaerolineae bacterium | reverse complement strand
TCCCCGCTTCGTCGATACCATCCGTCTGGTTGGCTTGCTTCACGAGGAGCAATGGCGCTTTTATATCACCAACATCTTTGAGGCCAAGTTCACCCCTCAACTCATCTATCAGCTCTATGCTCAACGTTGGCAAGTTGAGATCTTCTTCGACCTCATCAAGAATGTCCTCTCTCTCGAAAATATCATTTCCCGTACCAGGAACGGCATCATGATTGAAATCTACTCCGCTCTCATCTTCTACCTGCTGACCCGTATTGTTATCGCCCAGGCTGCTCAAAAGACTGGCCGTTCTATCCGCGATTTTAGCTTTGAGCGCTCTCATAAATTGATCGGAGGCTTTATGCTTTCTCATTTTCACCTGCTTTTGCAGGCTTCCTTACAAACCTTTGAGGCCACTTTCCAACGCCTCATTGACATGATTGCCGCTTTAGGTTTGGCTCCTTCCGCTTCCAAGTTCGCCAAACTCAATCACCTTCTCGCTTAAGGTGACACTTATGGTTGACCTATTCATTGATCACCCGGTATATCACCGTATCTTCGCGTTCATAGATGACCTGAAGGTAGCCGTTCTCTGCCAGTCGTTCGAATTTCTCCAGTCCCACAGGATCATAGTAAGCGCGTTCCAGCACACCCACAATCACCAGTTCTACATTGTACTTATCCAGCAGGGAGAGGCCCTCACGCTGGCCAGGTGTGTTATACAGTTCAGCAACTTCCAGATGACGCGTGAAAACCTCCGGCGCAAGCGGGGGTTGCTGCTGGCGCTGGTGCCAGTTCCAGCCAATCACGGATGGAAGGCCGGTGTAGATGCTGAAGCGGTTTCCGTAAAGGTACTCGTAAGCAGATAATCCTTCCAGGATAACCGGCGTCCCCTCGATGTTATCCTGGAGCCAGCGGATCGCGTCATAGTCCTGTGAGGTATCCAGTTGTACACCATTTTCATAGTAGGTGAAATGGGGCATGAACGAGGCCAGACCATCGAGCGTATGCGGCGCATCCAGGTTCCAGCGGTCTGCTATCTTGGCGCGGACAGCTGTCATTGTGTAGAGGGTTGCCAGAAAAACAAGCAAAGTGAGCCCGCCGGCCCAGATGAGCCTGCCTGTGTTGGACAGTTTTCGCAGCCTGGGCAGTAGCCACCCGAAGGAAGCACCTCCGACAATGGAGAGCAGCAACCAGATCTGGTTGTAGAATTTAAAGACTGTGTTCATGCGGCTCAGGTCATTGATGAGTACAACGACCTCCACCACAAACGAGAGCGCCATTGCGCCAAGCAGCATAACCAACGCCAGCCGTTTCCCCGGTCCTTGTTCAGGTCTGCTGAACAGGACAATTGCTGCGATCACAACGGGTATAACCACAAAGGCCACTGGCGTTACCAGTGTGCCAACAACGGCTGTCACAGTGGCGATCAGACCCAATATGGCTGCAAGCTGAACGGTTGTCCTGCGGGTGCGCTTCAACGGTTTCCACAGTTCAACAATGAGCCAGGTAATGATGATGAACAGGAATAGGCCGACTATATCAAGATAGGCCCAGACAGGTGTGCGCGAACCGGCCCATGGGAGGACGCTTTGATATCCCAGTTCATAGTTTGCAATATAGGGTCGATAAAGCAGGCTGGTGCCAATGACCAGAGCTGCTGCCTGCAATCCCCCGACGATCAGAGTGATCCAGTCCTGCAGAGCGTTGTTCTGCGTATTTTCTTTACCGCGCATCTGGAAGATGGTTAGTGCTCCTGCGTAGCCGAGTGTGATGCCCACGACAAATCCGGCTATCGCCAGTGGAATACCAACATCCGTGCTGCCGCCGCCTGTCAGGCCAAATGCATAAAAACCACCGCCCATAGCCAGTCCGCACAAACCCGCTGCAAGCAGGGCGGTGAACGTCTGCGTTTTTCCCCTGCGGTATGTGTGTCCCAGCACAAGCGTGGTGCCGCCAAGCAGCAGGTAGGTAAGCCAGTCCCAGGTATTGGTGGGACGCAGGGCGCCAATGACCAGTGCACCCAGTCCAATTTGAACAGCCAGGGAAAGGTAACTTAAACGAGTTCCTGCTTTTTCCTGCGCACCTCGAATCTGTGCAATACTCCACACCACAGCCAGCAGGGTAATGGGCATTGCGATCATGTGGGCATGTAAATCGGCGTACAGGAAGGTGAAGAGCGGAAATTCGGTAATTGGTCCCTGCTCCAGTGGGATGCCATTGGTGTTGATGGGTACCGGGATCAACCTAGTTGCGTTCCAGTACCACTCCCCCGTTGCCACGGTATAGAGCGGCTGCCCATCGGTCATGGCGATTTTGATACCCAGAAGCAGGTCACGCAGGTTTGGGATATAGCTGAGAGCCCATTCCGGGCCGCCATGTCCAAGTTCCGCGAGACCCCAGAGCAGGGTGCGCACCTGATCGAGGTTGCCGAGCACAACGGCCAGCAGCAATGCAGTGAATCCTGCTGCGTAAAGCGGCCAGCGCTGTGATTGTGTGATGGATGAAAACCCTGATGCCAGCCCGTCGATCAGATCGCCGGGGGAGATGTCAGGCCATTGTTTGAGCGCTGCTCGCAGACTTGACCGGTAAGGCGTCCGCTGTAGGTTGCTGCTTTCTGCTGGTGGGGAGTTTGCCAGTGGCGCAACCAGGTTGAATGCGGCGGAAAATGCGCTGATCCCGGTCATAGCAAACAAGGTGGGCACTATCAGGTTGTAGGCCAGCGTGGTAGGAATACCGAGGAGTTTAATGGGGAAGCCGACCAAGACAAAACCGAAGTAATAGTAGTTGATAGTCTCGCCTGCAAACCAGGGATTATAGGGTGGAAAGGCCTCTGTTTTCAGGACCGCGTTTAGATATGCCAGGTCCATGGGCTTTTCGCCGCCAAATACCGGATGCCATAGGTCGGGGTTACCCAGTCGAACCAATACAAAAGCGATGAAAAGAATAGCTGTCAAAATCTCGACTATGATTAGATGGCGTTTCTGGTCGGTTACCCACTGCTGGAACTCAGGCCATCGGCGTACAAGGATGATGGCTGAAGTGATGCCAATTACGCCTAAGGCGATCAGGCCAGTCCCGCGCGACCATGGCGCAATTTCCAGGCTGGCAGCTATCCAGCTCATCCAGGCTGCCAGCAGCAGGCCAAAAATCCTCGCCACCGGATATGCGCGATCTGCAAGTGCCGGTAGTGCGGCCCAGAGAATTGGCCATGCCAGCCAGCCAATGATGGATAAGGTCAGCCACCAGATCAGCACGGTTAAGGGCTGTGCCCGGCTGTAGAAATTGGTTCGTGTCGAAAAGTATTGGGCCCAGTCTGGGTTGCCGGCGACCAGATCAGTTCCTTCCACAGTTGCCGCATTGTAGCGGCGCGCTGGGGGGAGGGGGATCTCAACTGGTCTCCCTTCAGCGTCTTTTGCGATCAGCTTTACGACGCTGTTCAGGTTGGCTTGCCCCAGGATGGCGCGTGTGTTGTCCGGGTTATACGCTGATGTCTTGCGGAATATAAAGACCCGGGGATGATCGTAGACGGTCCAGGCTTCTTCGGCTGTATCGTCAAAGAATTCAATTGGTCCAAAGGTGGGCCGCGATGCGAAGTCCCCTACCAGTTCAAATCCCAGCTCACCGGAGAACAGCGCCTGGTAATAGTCTATTGTCATGGGCCAGCGCTGCGGGTTGCGGCTCAGTGAGGCGTAGAAGCGGTTGCTGCTGATGGTAATGTAATCAGTATGATCCAGGATATGCTGCATGAGTTCGCGCTTTTCGGGCGAATCGTCCCAGGCCATATTCAGTTCGTAAGGATGGTACTGCGCGCCCCATATATTCACACTATACGGCCTGGTGTTGAAGGGGAGGGGGTCATCCCAGGCACCTTCGGTGGCGATGCTGGCCCCGGCGATCACCAGCGGCCCGGTGTTATCGGGCATCAGGCTGAGAGAATAGACCTGCCCGCTGGATAGCGCTATAGGGCCAAAGGATACTGTGTAGCTGTCCCCGCGCGGATCGTTGCCTTCAGGAATAAACGTATTGGATATCCGGTGTTCGATCAGCGGTGTGTCCGGGTCGTTTCCATCATAGAGCCTGATGGACAGGAGATGTTCAACTCCAAGCCCCATAGGATCGGCGACATGGTTGATTTGTATGCCAGTTAGTGTCCCGGAGAACGGTATCTCAAAGGCTGTTGTTCGAGGGTTCCCGGAGGCTAGAAAGGTATACTGGGCATCTGGCTGAAGCGGATTGTTGCTGAGCGCATCGCCGGCAGGCCATTCATTTGGATAGCCAATCTGGTGATAGCGGATTCCCTCAGGCGTATCAAAAACCAGGGTAACATCGGAGGGAATGTGTTCCAACGCCCAGGCAGAAGCCCTCACACGGGTCACCGGGCGAGTGTAAATCCGCGAGACAGCAAATCCCCAGATCATGGTTGAAATGACCACGGCGCTCATCAGCGCCAGGCTGATAATTGATGCAGGCTGCCAGTGTCCCAGCCCACGGGATGCCAGCAGGACCTGGATGCGGTCCCAAACTGTCATCAGCGCCCAGGCTGCCAGCAGGATCAGGAAGCCATATATTGGCAGGAAGTACCGCATCGTGGTCACCCAGCCAGTCCCCTGCCATATGAAAACCAGTCCAGCCCAGGCCAGGGGGAGGATCAGCCTGTCAGCCCGGTTGTGGCGCCGCGCTAGTTCCCATATCGCCCAGCCAAACCCGAACCAGGCGACAAGGCCAAGCGGCCATCCCATGCCAATCCGTACCATATTCATCCAGGGAAATAGCAGGGGGACACGGTGCCCCCATTGGTGATTGGGCGGGATATCCGATCCCCCGGAAACCTGCACTCTCACGGCGCGCATCTGGTCCAGCCACGCAGGATTGGGTCTCAGACCAACCGGATTCCCAATCTTGCTGATTAACGTCATCAGCGGGCCAAGAGCCCCAGCATCAACGGGTGTAGAACTCCCTGGTGGCAGGAACGCATAGGGCTGGCCCACGCGAAATGCGATAACGGTTACCAGGCCGGCAATTATCAGGCCAGCCACAGCCAGCACAATGGTTTTCTTGACTGCTTCAGATGAGGGATCTCCGGCAATCTGCTTATAGGCCCGGATTGCCAGCGCGCCGATCAGGATGACCGCGAGCGGGTAGGTGCTGACCTTGCTGGACATGGCCAACCCCAGCATCAGGCCAAATGCTACGTAGTCAAACCAGCGGTGTCTATCCATCAGCCGGACGGCAAACATAAACGCAGCTGCGACAAAGAAGCTCGCATAGGGATCGACTGTGAAGAAGTGAGATTGTTGTATGGGCAGGGCGGCGAAGGCGTATAAGGATGCTGTAAGCAGGCCAATCCGCCAGTCGAACAGCCGCCTTGCAATGAAAAACAGCAGCACAATCGTTGCCAGGTCTAGCAGGGCTGAGATCGTCCTCCCCACCAGGTGCAGGCTGCTGTAATCCCATTTCCCCAGCAATTCCCCGATATGGCGGGTAAAGATCAGTGGGAAATCACCATAGACATAGAATCCAAATTTCCCGCCGGCAACATTATTGGGATTGAGTGTTGATGCATCGGTATCAAAATACTCGCGGATTGAACCGACCGGTGCAATATTGGAGCCAACATCGGTGAGGAACCGCTCATCCGGGTGCAGGTGGTGACCCTGATCCCAATCCTGTCCTACAAACCGGAGATAAGCACCAAGACTCAGGATTACCACCATCAACAAGGCGGTCAAAAACACGTTCTCGGATCGAGATGGTCGGATATTGTTTGAGGATTCGGATGTTGAATGGGTCATTGAAATATCAGTGGAAAATGTGATCCGGTCTTTTCTTTATACACGGTTGATGGGTAAAGGCCTCACTGTCCTTCAACAACAAACAGATAAAATTCCTTGCCGGGTATTTCGCTTGGGTATAAGACGCTCTCTCCATGAGGGAAATAAGAGCCTAGAACAGTCCTGGCCTCAGAATCGTCGGGGTGAATGATAAACACCAGTGGCCGTGTCGCAAACTGCTCAGGTGTATCGTTGATGAGTGTCAGGAGCATTGGCACATCCAGGATCGCGTTATGGAATGTAATATCCCCGGCCTCGATGCCAATGGCCCGGTAATCGTGCCAGTATGGCCATCCCTGTAGCCAGACACCCTCCAGAGTGCCATCCTCCCCAATGACTCCCCGCACAGCTTCAGCAACCTCCCCGGGATTCAGCGCTGATTGCTGGTAAGAAACACTGAAATCGTTGAAGTAGATATCATAATTGATCAGTGCGGCGCTGACTACCAGCGCAAGCAGGAGCGGCGCAGCAAGCGCTAGACCCGTTTTGTGACCAAAAACCATCTTCCATCGCTGGCGTATAAGCGAGAGTGGCCAGGCAGCCAGCAGAAAGACAATCGGGATGACACCGCTGCTTCGCGTAATACTGGGATTTTCAATGGGAAATGCGATTGCCAGGGCGGAAGGCAGCAGCATAATCAACCCGGCCAGCAGGATGAAACCATCAGCCGGGTCCCGTCGCGCCCGGATACGGGCAACCCAGGCGACTAAACCCAGCACCAGCAGCCCCCCGGTGATAATGTCCATCGTTGGTTCGCCGGGCACTGCGCTGATCCAGGCCACGTCACCCTGTTTGTTGAACATTAGCAGCGCATCTTTGAGGTTATCAACAAAGATGTGGCCAGGATTGCCCGAGATTGCCACTTCTGAATTCGTGGTCCGGTTGACCACACGCATCCAGAGTTGTTCAGGAAAATCATGCCAGACGCGCAGCATTGGCACAAAAATGGCAATTGAGATTAATCCGGCGCAGGCCAGATTGAGCGCCTGTCGACTGACAGCATTTGACGCGATCAGTTGGTTGTGCGCTGTTTCCTGCTCAGCGCCTGCACCGGTACGCACTGCCCGGTAGATTGGCCCGGCAACTGCGGCAGCAAATGCCGCAATGGCAACCAGTGGCGCTGCTCGCAGTGCTTGATAGGCATATACGCCTATTCCCATCCAGATGCCCGCCCAGACCCAGGCCTTCCGTTTCCCAGTCCTGATTCCTCTTGCCAACACAATCAGCAATGCAGTGAATATCAGCGGCGTGAGTACAATCCTGAGCGCAAGCCGCGAAAGGGAGATATGCCACCAGGAGATCGCCAGCAGGGCAGCAGTATAGAAACCAGTCTCCCGGTCCACCATTTCCCTGCCAAAGGCGATGATGAGCGGGATCAGGGCCACGGCCTCCAGCACGCTGGCAAGTTTAAGGCTGAGAAAGCTCATGCCGGTGCCAAATAGCGAGGCGATCAACGGCACAAAGTAAAACTGAATGGCCTCCCGCCCACCGTTCCGGGTGAAGAAAATGTGGTAAATACCCTGTGACACATCGTATGAATCGAGCAGCTTTTCGACATGGTCGCTGGTCATTTCGGCGGGGAGGCTGTTCAGACGATAGAAGCGG
>JAFGNO010000132.1 GCA_016926985.1 Anaerolineae bacterium | reverse complement strand
TCAGTGGGAACCGGCTGGCGATACCGGATTTCCATCTTGGCGGTCATGAAGAACCGGTTGGGATTGCCAATCATCACGGCGCGTCCCCCGGTTTCGTCCAGCATAGCCGCCACCACGCCGCCATGAACGACGCCGGGGTAGCCCTGGAACTTATCCGGCACCATGTGGATGGCCCGCACCGCATCGACACCATTATCGGTGAAACGAAGTTTCAGCCCAACTGGGCTTTCCAGTCCGCAGACGAAGCAGTATTTGGAGTTTGGTTGTGGCGTAAAAGTGTCAGACACAGCGCCCGCCTATTTCACGGCAAATGCATCGATCATCGCCTTTACATCCGGGCCAAGCGGGTACAGGATCGGACAGGTGCAGCCCGTGTCGATATATTCCTGTACCTTGGCGCGGCATTCCTCAGGCGTGCCTGCCGCCGCCACCATCTGAACCATCTCATCGGGGACAAACCGCATCGCGTCCTCAATCTGCTCCTCGGTGGCGGGCCATCCCAGGCGCTTTTTGATCTCAGCGACCATTCCCTCATCTGCGCCCAGTGCCTTGGCGAAGTGCGGCTGCTGGGCGAGATACTGGGTGACCAGTTTTTTGGCGCCGTCCAGCCCGCGCTGGCGATCATTGTCCATCGAGCAGACCAGAAGCTGCGGGCGGTCAATGTCATCAATAGATTTCCCGACTCTTTTCGCCCCCGCTTCCAGATGTTCCAGCGCCTGGACATTATAATCCGGCTTCACCAGGTAGTTGAGCACCACGCCATCCCCGATTTCACCGGTCAGTTCCAGCATCTTCGGGCCGGTTGCGCCGATATAGATGGGGACGTTGCGCGGGCCTTTCCTGCCGTGAACCACATCCAGCTTGATCCCGGTGACCTGAACATATTCGCCGTGGAAGGTAACCGTCTCGGCGTTCAGCAGCCGCCGGACGACTTCCACCACTTCACGCATGGCAGTCAGGGGGCTTTTACGGTCAATCCCAACGTTTTTAGCAAGGGGATCCCACCAGGCGCCGATGCCACAGATAATCCGGTCAGGGGCCAGGTCATCAAGGGTCAGGTAGGTTGCGGCGATCAGGGCGGCATTCCGGGTCCAGTTGTTGATCACGCCGCTGCCGACTTTGATTCGGCTGGTGGTGGCAGCAAATGCAGCCATTGGTACGATAGCGTCACGTACCAGGCGCGACTCTGCCTGCCACACAGCTTCAAAGCCACGCTCCTCAGCGTACTGAACGTAATCAATGCCATCGCGAATTGGGTGAGCATCTTGCAGGTATAAAGCAACTCTGTCAGGCACGGCATAACTCCTTAATTATTGTTGCCATAGCGGGCTTTATGGAACGTCAGATATCAGCGGGCCAGGCCGGGGCCATCTCCTGATGTATCAACAACTCCCGGTACAAATCAAGATCCTCCGGTATGTCGACATCCAGCGCAATGGTGGGGGATTCATATATTCGCACCTCTGCGTTGGCTGCATTGGCGACCTCTATATGTTTTTGAAAGCTGTTCTGCCCGTAGCAGAACGGGATCAGGCCAGGCGGGCGCATCAGCAGCGCATTTGTCCCTTCCTGCCGGCGGTCGGCAGCGATCACAATACAGGAGGGGTGGTTGGAAAGGGAAATGATCTGGTTAATATCCTCCGGGCGCATCAGCGGGATATCGGATGCCAGCACCAGCACACCACCCGCATTCCAGCTTCCCACCACCTGCACGGCGCGGGTCAGACTGGCATTGAGTTCCGGGGTGCCGGTTTCTTGGAGGGTATGGACATCATACTGCCGGACATGCGCCAGCGCGGCTGTGTCCCGACTGATGACGACTATCCCTTTAACCGCTTCCACGTCTTTCAGAGTGGATACTGTTCGTTCAAGCATCTCACGACTGAAGGTTTCCCTTTGTTTGATATCCAACACAGGAGCCAGGCGGCTTTTGGAACGATTCAGTGGTTTAACGGGCACAATAGCCCAGATATTTTTCACCCAAAGCTGTCCTCTACCCAGTTGATAATCTGCCTTGCAAGGGTGATTTTATCAGCCAGCGATGCCATATAGGTTTGAAAGGCTGCTGTACGTAAGCCCAGCCCTTCTACTTTATCGCACAGTGCAGCATCTTGCTTATCCAGTATAAACCCATCCAAAAGATTCTGGTAATGTTCAGCCACACCAACTGGAGAAGGTTCAACCCCCAGTTCGGTCATCAATTTGACAGTTGGCCCCTTAATCGCTTTGCCAGCGATCACAGGGGAGATGGCGATACGTGGGACTGTCGCCTTCAGGATGCGCTCGCTGATGCCCTGTATAGAAATGATCGGGTCAATGCTCAGAAATGGGTTAGAAGTCCCAAGGATGATCAGCGACGCGGTTTCGAGCGCCAGAGCTGCTTCCGGGCTGGGTGCAGCGGTTGAGCTGCCTTCAAATCGTATACCGTGAACGGCTGGCAGCCAGCGCTCACGCACAAAGTATTCCTGAAACCCTAACTCACCCTGATCTGTATCCAGAATGGTCTTTACCTGGTCGTTGGTCATCGGGAGCAGGTGCTGCTTAATGCCCAGCCTGCTGCACAGGTATTGGGTTATCTCAGTGAGCGTCAGCCCCCGATTGAGCAGGTGGGTTCGCACCAGGTGAGTGCCCAGGTCGCAATCTCCCAGGTTGAACCAATCCGGGCCACCATACTTCCTGATCTGCTCCATGGCCTGGAAGGTATCTCCCTCCAGCCCCCAGCCAGTGGACGGGTTAACAAGCCCGGACAGGGAATACATGAGTGTGTCGACATCAGGAGAGATATGCAATCCGAGATGTTCGAAATCGTCTGCTGTGTTGACAATAACAGTCAATGCGTCGGGTGGAAGGATGTTGGCCAGTCCAACTGCCATCTTGGCCCCACCTACTCCACCAACCAGGATAACCACGTTCTTACGAATGTTCATGGTGTCAATCTAACCGTCAGATGAAAGGCCTTACCTGTACAAATCCAACGCTTCTGGGCGAACCAGATCGGAGGCGGTTGATTTGTCATCGACCGGGTAAGACAACCCGCGAATGATGACCACCGGGATGGATTCAGCCGCCTGGCCCATGACCAGCCCTGCAGTGGCGGCGATCTCATCGGCAAAGCCGATCTCTGTCACCCGAAGCCTGGTTCCGAACAGGTCGGGCGTGCCGCGTTTGTCCCACAGGGCAGGCAGCCCGGCAGCGCCAACTGCCACGCCAACAGTTCCCAATCTGAAGGGGCGTCCGTGGCTGTCGCAGATCACAACAGCGCAGGGTACATCATAGCGTATGCTCAGTTGCTGGCGAAGCCGTTGAGCAGACCGGTCGGGGTTATCCGGGAGCAGCAGCCGCCAGTTTTCGCCCGGGCGGGTGTTTGAATGATCCATCCCGGCATTGGCGCAAACATAGCCGTGTTTATGTTGAACAATCAGCACACCCTGCCGCATGCGTGAAATGCGCGCTGCTTCACCGAGGATCAGGGCCACCTCACGCGGGTCTTTCCCACATTCGCCTGCAACCTGTCGGGCTCTATCGTCCGGCTCAACGCTGTCCAGGTCAACCCAGCGCCCTTCTGATTTCGAAACAATTTTCGAGGTAATGGCAACAACATCACCTGCGAGCAGGGATAATCCGTTGCCATTCAGTGCCTTGCTGATGATCCCGGCAAGATCATCCCCGGTTTCGATCAACGGGATGCCGGTAACACCAATAATCTCTACCTGCGACATAGGTCAATCGATGCCTGTGATTCGGATACCCGCTCCGGGAACCTTATAGCGCTTATTCAGCCCGATCAGCAGCGGGGTGAGGCTTTCGGCCACGATTGCGTTAGCCAGCGGCCCGGCATTGATGCCGCGCATCCCCGCAGCTTCCGCCAGTTCGATCACCCCCTGTTTTGCTTCGGCGTCATCGCCTGTGATCAGCACATCACAGTCAATGGCATGATCCAGGTCTTTCAGGTGTGATGCTGAGATGTTCTGGAACGCCGAGACCACTTTCACGCCGTCGCCCAGCAGAGCCTGGGCTTCTTCCGCAGCGGTGCGCCCGCCAGGGAGCTGTACCCGTGTAACTTTGGGTGGATTGAGGGGTACCGTCACATCGACCAGCACCTTGCCCTGGACATGGTCTTTCACGCTTTCCAGCGTTGGTTTGTGCGCGGCATAGGGAACAGTCAGGACGATCACGTCGGCCCGTTGGGCCGCGTCTTCGTTGGTCATGCCCAGGATAGATGCACTCCCCAAAAGATCATTGAGTTCCTCGGCAACACGTTGCGCCTTTTCCAGCGCACGTGACCCAATGATGACATTATGCCCGGCATGCGCCCAGCGAAATGCGAGCCCACTGCCCTCGCTGCCGGTGCCGCCCAGCACTGCGATTGTTACTTTTGCATTGGTCATGTATTGCTCCTCATCGCGAAGGTAGTATGGATGCTGTGATCGTATCTGCCTAAAGGGCCTTCCGCACAAACTGCCGGTAGCGTTCCCATATCGCCGGGACAATCTCCCGCGATTTTTCGGTGATTGCTGCCTCATCCAGCGTGAGAAGCCTGCGATCACGCATCAGCACCTCTCCGGCGACAATGGTGGTAGTTACCATGGATGATTCGAAGCCAAACAGAATGTGCCAGGGCAGGTTTCCGGCAGTCAGCGGCGTGGTCGGATGATAATCCACCAGGATCACATCGCCTGCTGCGCCCTGGGTAAGCAGTCCAGGCGCGGCGTCCGGGAAAAACACACCAGCCAGCGCCGCGTTGTTGTGGACCCCCATCTGGACGATGTTCATCCCATCCGCCCGGCGCGGATCGCGGTTCCAGACTTTGTGGAGCAGATAGGCTGTTTTCCAGTCCGCCCACATATTGTTGCTGAACCCATCGTTACCCAGGCAGACTTTGATCCCGGCGCGGAGCATGCCATCAATATCGGCAGCGCCAACCGCGTTGTTCATATTTGAGCGCGGCTGGTGGGTGACCCACGTTCCGGTTTCCCGGAGGATGTCAGCCTCGCGGGTATCAATGTGAATGCAGTGCGCCACAATGGTCTTATCTCCCAGGATTCCCGCATCAAGCAGGCGGTCGATAACCCGCTTGCCGTACCGGTGCAGGCTGTCGTATTCATCTGCTTCATGCTCAGCGACATGGATATGAAACCCTGTATCCATGCCTCTGGCGGCATCTGAGCAGGCTTGCAGCGTTTCGTCTGAGACCGTTAATGAGGCGTGCAGGCCAAAAGTGGCCGCGATGCGCTCATGCGCACCCACCGCCTTCAGGAAGCGCACATTTTCCTCAATGCTCTGACGGGACGATTCGGCTCCGTAGCGGTCGGTCACCTCATAGCATAAAACGGCGCGAAGCCCTGCTTCGTTAACTGCACCAGCAATCACGTCCAGCGATCCCGCCAGGGCGTTGGGACTGGCGTGGTGATCAATCAGGGTAGTGGTGCCATGCTTGATAGCGTCCACTAGGCAAACCAGCGTGCTGTACCTGACCGCTTCTTCATCCAGAGCCTGATCCAGGGGCCACCAGAGGCGCTCCAGAATTTCCGAGAAGTCTTTGGGAGGCTTACCGGGGATCGCCATCCCCCGGGCAAAAGCGCCATAAAAATGCGTATGGGCGCAGATATTGCCCGGCATGATCAGCTGCCCCCCGGCGTCAAGCGTCTCGGAGTCGGGATAGTGTTGCTGCAAAGCCTGCCAATCGCCGATGTCAGCAATTACGCCATCCTGGATAAAAACAGCCCCGTCTTCGATCAGGTCATTATCCGGTTGCCAGGTTACAACTGTACCGTTTGTGATCAAAAGCGATTCAGCCATAATTACCTCATTTCATGTGCAGGGCCGGGCTTCAAAACCAGATCGTGCATCTCTGTTGCTCTGTTGAAACACTCCCAGCTGGTCTGGATGAACGTTATCCTCCGGTAGCGATTGCTGACAATTGGCGGGTTTTTCCCCCGCAGTGTGCCAAGCTGAAGCTTGTAATACTGGTCCTGGGCACGCGGGTGGTTGGGTTCATCCGGCAGCAGATCAACACGGCGCACCAGTTCATGCCCGGTGCGCCGTGCATAGTAGTGGATTGCCCAACGAAGCTCCTCACCAAAGGCCTTCGTAAAGTAGAAGGCGATATATTCCGCATGAATGCCCGAAGGGGCATATTTGACCGGCACGCGATACCAGTGTTGATCGCGCGCTATTTCCAGGTCGCGCGGATAGGGCATCACAGCCACCAGCACCCGGTCTTCAGGAAACATCACTCGCCGTGAATATGATGTTCCTTGCGAAATGCGATAATCGCATCGTCAATCTTCACTACCATCTGCTGGTGCTCGTGCCACCAGGCCGGGTCGCGCTGTGCATCCAGTTCCTCAACGGTCTTGGCCTGCTGCTCGACCCAGGTGTAGTACTTCAGGTTGTGCCAGCGCTCGCGGCTCTCAACGGTGCCTTCCGAGATGTAGTCGGTTTTTTGCCCGTGGAAGGTAGTGGCCATCCGGTGGGCAGCAAGAGGTTCGTCCATCCTACCCTCCACCGATTCGAGCCAGTCCATCACCGAGTAGTAGCGGTCAATGGCGTCGGTGCAGATGGTGATGATCACATCGTCTTTGCCCATATCATAGTATTTCGCGGTTTTGATGGCACCCAGCACATTGCACACGCTCGAAATGCCAAAGATGCCGCTCATCTTCTCCACATCTGCTTCCGGCACCCCATAGCGTTTGGCGAGCGTTTCCTTCCCGACCGGGTCGGTGAGCAGCGCCAACCCATACAGGCAAGCCATATCATCGATGCACATTACTGCATCCATGTTGAACACATTGTGGATCCAGGTCACATGCTTGTCGCCAATACCCTCAATGCGATGTGAGCCATAGCCATTGTTATAGATCGTGGAGCACTGGATTGGCTCAAGGCCAACCACCTTGTGGTCAGGCCAGATTTGCTTGAGGCGGTCACCCGCCGCAATGGTGCCACCCGACCCCATTGCAGAGACGTAAGCGCTGATCTTCCCTGCACCCACACCGCGTTCCTGGAGGACCTGAGCAAGCTCGGCGATCGTATTACCGGTGACATAATAGTGGAATCGGTAGTTGCCCATTACCTCAAACTGGTTCAGGACGCGGACGTTGGGGTCTTCCCTGAGCTCCCAGGTTTTGTCGTAGATTTCTTTCACATTACTTTCTGACCCGGGAGTGGCAATCACCCGCGCTCCGAGACGTTCAATATATTCAAAACGCTCGCGACTCATGTCCTGAGGAAGTACCACTATTCCATCAAAGTTCATGCGGCAGCCCACAAAGGCCCCGCCAATGCCATAATTGCCAGTAGAGGGCCAGACCAGGGTATGCACCGCCGGGTCAACGCCGTCGAACAGTTCCTTTTCCACCACCACGGAATAGGTCGCGCCAACTTTATGGCTGCGGGTGGGAAAGTGCACACTGTGGAGCACAACAATATTGGCGTCCACGCCGGTGAGTTCCCTGGGAAGAACATGGTAGTAGATTTCATTCTGCTCGTTTTTCCAGGTGATGTTAAACAGGTTAATGGGATCCAGCGGATCCTCCACCATCGCCTTTAATGCCTCAGCTCTTACACCCGGATCGATGGTTTCGGGGTGAAGCATTTCTTTAAAGGTCGGGCCTGTGATGATCTTTCTGGCAGTCATTTAAGATGTTTCTCCTTGAAGTGATAGATATTCATGGCCCCTGCGTGCAGAGCCCGTCATGCAAAAAGAGTAGGTTAACTGCCCGGTTTATAGGGGGTGTATCCTTCAGTGGATGCGCCAGGGATATCGTCCAGCAGTTCGCGCTCCAGATGGCGCATCTGGTCATAAGCAAGATCACGCTTCTCAGCAGCGATTTTGTAGGCTTCCATGTCTTCCTGGTTAAGGTCTTTGACCCGCCTGCCTTTGAGCAGCTGCTTGACTATTTCATCCCACCGGCGATATTCAGTCAGTGCCGTTTTATGCTGCTGGAGCAGATCCTCGACGCCAGGATTGTCAGTAGTCATGGCTCCCTCCTCTTTTATCTACCGGGCAGTCTATTTATCCCCAATGATGCCCAGTTTTTCGCGGACAATATACAGTGGACGTTCTTTGACTTCATTATATATCCGTCCGAGGTATTCTCCGATAATTCCCAGCGAAATCAGCTGGACGCTGCCCAGGAATAAAACCATAACCAGCGTGGTTGCCTGCCCTTCCAGTGGCTGCGTCCCGGTGAATGCGCGAAGGTAGATCACGACGAGGATCGCCAGGGCGCTTAACCCGGCGATGAAAAAACCAAGATAAGTCGCCATCTGGAGGGGAAAGTATGAAAACCCGGTAATGCCGTCCCAGGCAAAGCGCATCATCTTGCGCAGTGTATATTTGGTCTTGCCGGAATGACGTTCATGCCGGGTGTAATTCACACCAATCTGGCGAAAGCCTACCCAGCTCACCATGCCCCGGATAAAGCGCTGCTGCTCGCGCATGGATGAGATCGCCTCAACCACACAGCGATCCATGAGGCGAAAATCGCCTGTATCCAGCGGGATGCTGATGTCGGTGATGCCGTAGAGGATGCGGTAAAACAGCGATGCTGTGATACGTTTGAACCAGGTCTCGCCCTCACGCTCCGCCCGGACCGCGTAAACCACTTCGTAGCCTTCACGCCATTTTTCGAGCAACTGCAAAATGACTTCAGGCGGGTCCTGCAGATCGGCATCGATCAGCACGACAGCATCTCCTGCGGCATGGTCCATCCCGGCGGAGACGGCAATCTGGTGTCCAAAGTTGCGGGCAAAAAACACCACCCGGATGTGTTCTGGATCGCTTTTATAGAGTTCTCGCATGATGGCAGGTGAATTGTCTTTACTACCATCATCGATCAGGACAAGTTCCCATGTTTCCCCGGAGGCAGCCATCACCTCGGAGATACGCTGGTACAGCACATGGAGATTCCCCTCTTCGTTATACACCGGGGCAACTATCGAGATTGTTGGCATGGTAATCTGACCTTCTTACTACTTGGTAGATACTCTTTCTACACCGTCAGGGATTAAATATCTCACTCACAATACGGTCAACCGCGACCAGATTGGGGGCAACCACTGGAGCCTGCGGGACGGATTTTTGTGCTGAGGTTATGTCCTTCAACCCATTGCCAGTGATGAGCACTACCACGCGCTCGGAACCTCCGACCAGCCCGGTATCTACAGCCTTGAGCAGCCCCGCATAGGTGGCGGCAGCAGCAGGCTCAGCGAAAATGCCTGTGTTGCGAGCCAGGGCCGGGATGACAGCAATAATCTCGTCATCAGACACGGTAAGATAGGCTCCCTCGGTCTGGGTGACAGCGTTCATTGCCTTCATCCGGTCGCGGGGCAGGCCAGCCGAGATGCTGTCGGCAATGGTCTGCGCGTCAATGGGGGCCATATCAGCAGGGTTGGTCCCTGATTTCCAGGCATGGTACATGGCGGCAGACCCCTCGGCCTGCACACCAATGATGCGCGGCATCTGGTCAATCCAACCGAGCGC
>JAFGNO010000131.1 GCA_016926985.1 Anaerolineae bacterium | reverse complement strand
CCGGGGCAGCCCGGTGGGAACCTAGGCCATCGCCAGCAGGCTTTTTGATTCCCCCCCACCTGACAGACAGGACAGTCATCCCAGACGTGCAGAAAGGCGCAGCGTTTCTGCCAGGGCAGTGGCGCAGCCACTGACACGCCATCTTGCCAGCAGGCTTTTTGATTCTGTTGGGGATTTTGCTGGCGCAAGCCGTAAACGTGATTTGCCAATCCACTGAATTACAAGGACAGTACTTGATAGACGCATTCTGGAAGCCAAACTAAAAGGAGACCCTGTGTTTTTACCAAAAATCGGATTGGCGCTTGGCGGTGGGGGAGCTCGAGGAGGCGCTCACATTGGCGTTTTGAGGGTCCTGGAAGAGATTGGTTATAAGCCTGATATTGTTGTGGGTACGAGTATTGGTGGGATTGTGGCGACCATGGTTGGCATGGGTTGGCTTCCCCAGCACATGACTGAATTGCTTGCTGCCGTTGATTTTGATGAACTGATAAAGATTGACAGAACGGGTCGGGGTTTGTTATCTGTCGGGCCGCTGAAGGAAATACTTGCCGCGCATTTTGCAGACATTGATTTGAGGGATTTATCACCTAAGATTGCGGTGGTGGCCGCTGACATTGTCAGTGGTGATCGGATACTCATTGAGCGAGGGCCAGTAGTGGATGCGCTGCTGGCTACAACAGCTCTGCCCGGTATATTCCCTTCTGTAACATGGAGTCATCGCAAGCTGGTAGATGGTGGCGTTGTCAGCAATGTGCCGACACAGGCAGCCTACCAGTTAGGTGCAAAATACCTGGTTGCTGTGGATCTTGGCAACGACCTGGATGTCAAGTTGGTGATGAATGATATTGCCAGTTTCAATAAACAGCTACAGCGTGCGCTATATTGGCTCCTGAATTTGTCTCGCCGGGAGGAAGTATTTAACACGCTGCTGTATTCAACTATGCTGAGCCAACAAATGCTTACAGCGTACGAAATGAATGTCTACCCGCCAGATGTTTTGATACGAGCGGGGACGCAGCAGGTTGGGCTTCTCGACCTGAAGCATGCGATAGATCTGGTTTCAGTTGGTGAGTGTGCTGCCCGACAGCACCTCCACGATCTTCAAATCCTGCTCAAACGAGCCAACAAGCCCCTGAGGCGACTGCGCTACAGGATGTATCGATTGCCCCCACTTGTCTCCCCTTAACTCTCGTTGAATGCCGATCTGTGTGCTGGTACACTTATCAGGCAATTGACTGTTGTCTGACTGATGCGAGCGAGGAAGATGAGCCATCAAGATAGCACTATCCTGTGTAGGCTGATCCTTATGCCTTCAGGAAGGCAGGGTAAGGTTGAATGTGGACAGACTGTGCTTGATGCCGCCCGGCAGCTTGGAGTGGGCATCGAGTCAATCTGTGGTGGGCGGCAGACCTGCGGAAAGTGTCTGATCGCTCACGAGACTGGTATTTTTCAAAAGCACGGTATCGAGTCAAAAAACTCGCACCTCACCCCACCAGAAGCGGAGGAACAAGCCTATGCAGAAGAACACGGGCTTGACCTCAGCAAATATCGCCTATCATGTTCTGCCAGGCTCAAGGGTGACGCGCTTATTTTTGTGCCGGAAAGCAGCCTCGCACGCAAGCAGGTTATTCGCAAAGAGGCCAGCGACCTGCAAATAGCGGTCAATCCCGCTGTCAGGCTTATGTATATCACCGTTGAACCGGCGATTTTAGAAGGCACTGCTGATTGGGAGCGAGTGCAACGCGCCGTTTCCAATCAATGGCATGCCAGCGATATTCAACTCGATCCGGTATTGTTTCCACGACTCCAATCGGCTTTGCGCCAGGGCAATTGGGCAATAACCCTGACGCTCTGGAACAATGCTGAGGTAATCCGTATTGAGCCGGGGTATGTTGAAAGGATGGCCGGGTTTGCCGTTGACGTTGGATCGACAACTCTTGCCGGGCATCTGGTTGATCTGCTGACAGGCCAGGTACTGGCTACCCGGTCAATGATGAACCCGCAGGTCCGATATGGTGAGGACCTGATGAGCCGCGTGTCGTATGGTATCACTGAGCCAGAGGGACTTGCCCGGATGCACCGGGCTGTGTTGAAGGCAGTAAACGACCTGGCGGTTGAAGCCGCAGCAAGTGTCGATTTACATCAGGATGATATTGTCGATGTTGTGCTGGTTGGTAACACCGTCATGCATCATATCTTGCTGGGTATTGACCCCGTTGAATTGGGTGGGGCGCCATTTGCGCTGGCAGTCAGCGATCCGGTTGATATCAAAGCCCGTGATCTGGGTTTGACCTCTGTCAGCAAAGGCGCGTATGCGCACATTTTGCCATGCATTGCTGGGCATGTTGGAGCAGATAATGCAGCAGTACTTCTGGCTGAACAGCCCCAGCTTGATGACCAGATCACACTTGTTGTAGATATCGGCACAAATGCTGAGATTCTGCTTGGGAACCGCACGCGGATGCTGTCAGCCTCAAGCCCGACAGGGCCGGCCTTTGAAGGCGCGCAGATTACCCACGGTCAGCGAGCCACACCGGGGGCAATTGAGCGGTTTCGGATCGATACTGGTCAAGGCCAGATGCACTATAAGGTCGTGGGAGATCAGCGCTGGAGCGGCGAGATCGATGCGGACCAGTCGCTCAAGCCAACCGGGATTTGTGGATCGGGCATTATCGAAGTGGTGGGGGAGTTATTCATTCATAGGCTAATTGATCGTAGCGGTCGATTTGTAAAGGATGCTGAAAGTCTGCACCCTGCGGTCAGGCTGCAGCCGAATGGTCGCACCTATGAGGTAGTGATTGCTGACAGCGAGCAAACATCCACCGGTCATGATATCGTCGTTACTCAAAATGATATACGTCAGATACAGCTTGCAAAAGGTGCGCTCTATGCAGGGATTCGGCTGCTTATGGAAAGGTTTGGGACAGACAGGGTCGACCGGATCAAACTGGCGGGCGCTTTTGGCAGTTATATTGATCCAACCTATGCCATGGTCATTGGGCTGATACCAGATTGCGATCTCATAAACGTAACAGCAGTTGGCAATTCTGCCGGGGATGGGGCGCGGATCGCGCTTCTCAACGCTGAGAGCCGGAAGGAAGCGCAGGAGGCAGCTCGCAGTGTTGAATATGTTGAGACCGCCATTGCTCCACATTTCCAGGAATTCTTTGTTGCTGCCATGGCCCTGCCACATGCTGAAGACAAATTTCCTCATCTTGCGGGGATTCTGCCGCCTCGAAATAGTCCTGGTGACAGGCGAAAAGACAGATCATCGCGGTCGCGTAGAACAGGGTAGGGGAGTATGGTAAAATCCTCCCATTCATTGCAAACGCTGATTGCTTATGAAAGGTAATTGATGAAAACCACATTCCAGGACCTTATATCTTCCGGCAAACCGGTGATTGCCGATGGCGCGATGGGCACCATCCTGTTTGAGCTGGGCCTGACTCAGGGAGACTCGCCGGAATTGTGGAATGTTGAGCATCCAGACAGGATACGCAATGTTCACCGGGCTTATATTGAAGCCGGCGCACAGATTATCCTGACCAACACGTTTGGATGTAACAGATATCGTCTCAAGCTGCACAAGTTGTCTGATAGAGCCATTGAGTTTAATCAGGCGGCGGCCAGCCTGGCCAGGACCGAAGCTGATGAGGCTCCTCAACCGGTGATTGTGGCGGGGGATATGGGCCCAACCGGCAGTCTTTTGAAGCCATATGGAGACATGGAGTTTGACGATGCGGTCTCTGCATTTGCGGAGCAGGCGGGCGCACTGGCAGAAGGCGGCGTTGATATCCTTTGGATTGAGACGATGTCCGATCTTGAGGAGGTGCGTGCTGCGGTAGAGGGCGCCCGGCGTGCAGCACCCCAACTGCCCCTGGTCACAACCATGACCTTTGATACAAATGGGCGGACAATGTTTGGGGTGACACCTGAGAGAGCCTTTGAAGTCCTCATAGGGTTCGATGTCGTGGCGCTGGGTGGCAACTGCGGGAACGGTATTGAGGAAATTGAGACTGTGGTCAGCAAAATGCATGCACTTGGCAAGAACGCTGTCCTGATCGCCAAGGCAAATGCAGGTGTGCCCCACCTGGAAGCTGGCGTGCCAGTGTATGATGCAGCCCCCTCAGATATGGGGCGCTATGCGGTGCGGGTGCGGAACCTGGGTGCAACCATCATTGGCGCTTGCTGCGGGAGCACCCCTGATCATATCCGCGCTATTGCAGAGGCGCTTAAATAGGATGCCAGTTCGGTGACAGTTCTGCTGCTTACCTGTGGGGCACTTGCCCGCGAGGTGATCGCCATACGGAATCGATATGGCTGGGATGCAGAAGTGCTGGCAGTCCCCGCGCTTTTGCATAACGATCCCTCCCGCATACCGGAGGCTGTCAGGAAGCGTATTGTGGATACCGCCGATCGGTATGAGCATACGATTGTTATTTATGGCGACTGCGGTACAGCCGGCGCCCTGGATGATATGTTGGATTCCCTGTCTGTTGAGCGGATCAGCGGCCCGCACTGTTATGAGCAGTATCTTGGCAAAGACGCGTTTGAGGCGGCCATGGTCGATGAGCCGGGCACGTTTTTTCTCACAGACTTCCTGGTTCGCTCATTCGATCACCTTGTTATTGAAGGACTCGGATTGGACCGGGCCCCGGAGCTCAGGGATACTTACTTTGCAAATTACAGACGGGTCGTTTACCTGAAGCAGACTGATGATCCCAGCCTGTTGGCAAAAGCATCCAGGGCGGCAGCGCAGTTGGAGCTTGATTTTGAGGTGTGGGATACCGGATACGGCACACTAGAGACGCGACTTGTCAATTTGATGAAATGCAGCGATAAGAGCCGCATTGGAGACTAGGTTATGAAGACAACTTTGAGCTCGAAGACTAAAATTGTTGTGATTGGCCCAGACCATCCTTTTGTCATCATTGGGGAACGGATTAACCCAACCGGGCGGAAGATGCTGGCCGCTGAGATGGCGGCGGGAGACTACAGCCGGGTGGAGTCGGATGCGGCAGCTCAGGTCAGCGCCGGGGCGCAGATGCTGGATGTCAACGCAGGCATTCCTCTTGCCGATGAGCCTGCCATTCTTGCTGAAGCTGTCAGGCGGGTGCAGGCGGTGACTGATGTCCCACTTTCAATCGACTCCTCAATCATCGCTGCTTTGCAGTCTGGTCTGGAGGCCTATGAAGGGAAAGCGCTTGTCAACTCGGTTACGGGGGAAGAAGAACGGCTGGAGGCAGTTTTGCCGCTGATAAAAAAATACGGCGCTGCTGTCATCGCAATCTGCAACGACGAAACCGGCATTTCAGAGGACCCTGATATGCGGTTTGAGATCGCCAGGAAAATCGTGCGACGGGCTGAAGATCACGGTATTTCCCGCGAAAATGTGCTGGTCGATCCGCTCGTTATGCCTGTTGGTGCCGTCCCTATGGCCGGTAGAGCGGTTTTTAAACTGGTCGGTCGCTGCCGGGATGAACTGGGCGTGAACACTGTTTGCGGGGCCAGCAATGTGTCATTTGGCCTGCCCGGGCGCATCCGGCTGAACGCCACCTTTCTGGCGATGGCAATTGCATTAGGGATGCCCTGCGCGATTGCCAACCCGCTTGAAGAGGATATCAGAATGACCATCCTTGCAGCAGATGTGATGATGGGGCGTGACGAGAACTGTGCCAGTTGGCTGGCTGCAAACCGCAGCGGCGAAGAACACGATGGCCGCCGCCGGGAACGGCGAACCCGCCGCCGAACAGGTTCGTAATAAGGCAAAAACTGCTCGAAATGAGCAGTTTTTGCCAAGGCATGGAGCCGGGGAGAGTCGAACTCCCGTCCAGAAAGATAGATTCCCCACGTCTACGAGCGTAGTCGGGCTATTGGATCTTCGCCGTCCCCAACGCCGTCCGACAGGCTCGGTTCAGGCTAGGCGCTGTTTGGTCTTAGGCTCTGGCCAGCGTCATACAGAACTGCACCCGGGCCTTCATGACGCCCGCAATCTGACCCGGTCCGGGCAAAGTCAGGCGGACGTGGTTCCCCTCAGGGAACCGGCTCTCTAATGGCTGTTATGCAGCCATTGCGAGAGCGGGTGTCTGCTCGTTGGCAGTTATTTGTGTTGCATCTTGTTAACGGGGCGATGCTTCCCCGGCTCGCAGTGAGTTCACACCCCTCCCTGTCGAAACCATTACGGCCCCGAACTATCTATATTATACGCGAATTCAGGGCTGCCGTCCACGTTTTGAACCTGCGAATACGGGCATGGTACTTCATTGCCCGCAGTACAGGGCACTGGTATACTCCAACATGGTAAGCCCTTAGCTTTCAAATCAGGACTCTCGATTGACCGACGTGTCTCATTCTCTTGACCATCTTGATGATGCTGAATTGGTTCGGCTCGCTAAAACCGACCAGCGTGCGTTTGGCGTGATCTATGAGCGCTATATAGACCGCATATATAACTACATCTACTACCGGACAGGTAACAAATACGATGCAGAAGACTTGACATCCCGGGTTTTTCAGCGTGCCATGCGGCATATATCAGGTTATGAGGATCGTGGCGTTCCCTTTTCAGCCTGGCTTTATCGGATTGCTCACAACCTGGTTGTAAACTACCACAGAGACCGAAAACGTCGGCAGATTGTGCCAATTGAAGATCTGGTCATTACCGCCAAAAGCAGCGAGGCCCCAGAATTTGTCACTCAACAGCGTGAAGAGCATGAGGAATTACTTCAAGCCATCCGAAACCTGCCCGAAGACCGCCAGCAAATGCTCATTTTGAAGTATATTGAGCGGATGTCCAATGCTGAAATTGGTGAGATTATGGGACGCAGCGAAGGGGCGATCAAATCCCTCTACCATCGCACCCTGATTGCTCTGCGAGCCGAGTTGAACCGCATACAAAAAGGGCAGAAACGCCGGTCGGATGTTCTCAAACATCTGGGTTTCGACCGCAGTTGACCCTGAAGATCCATGAAATTCCAAGGCACAATTGAGTAACTCTCTGACTGTCAGGGGGTTTTTATGGTTAAGAATTGGCATCGCCAATAAAACTTGAGTGGGGTATGTTCAGAAAATTGAAGAGGCGCGAACATAAAGAAGAACTGGCCACAATCCTGGATCAGCATGCTGCGGCGGTTATCATGGGCGGAGAACCGGCAGATGCAGATCTGATAGATAAGTACGGGCAGACTCACCCTGAGCTTGAGTCGCTGATGGGGTTGACACGCCGACTGTACTATACCTTAGTTCCAACCGAGCCATCAGAGGAATTTGTTGAGGATCTTCGCACCCGGCTGGCACAAATACAGGAGCGTCCGGCATGGCGCCGGAGACCCTGGCCTTCCCTCGGATACCGCTCCACAAAGCTGCCTCAGTTAGTGGGATGGGCCCTGTCATTAGCGGCCCTGGTGCTGGTGATCTTCCGGTTCACCGGTTCCCTGATCCTGCTGTTTACATTTCTTGCTGGTAGGAAACGCCGTTTAGCCTCAGCTTAGTAACATAATACCTGTGTCTATCGTGCCCGGGTTGTTGTTTGCTGCCTGGTGAGGGGGAGTGATGTCACCACAATATTACGGTCGGATAACGGGCTGGGGGAAATGTGTTCCCCGGCGGGTTGTGGACAATTTTGAGCTTGAGCAGATGGTGGAAACCAGCGACGAGTGGATCCGGACTCGGACCGGCATTGTTGAACGCCGGATTGCCGGGCCAGGGGAAACAACTGCGACCATGTCTGTTGGCGCAGCAAGGGAAGCTATGCGGGTTGCTGGTATCTCGGAGTCTGATCTTGACCTGATTATTATTGCCACCTCGACACCCGACCACGTTGTTCCGCCGGTATCCAGCTTGGTCCAGGATATGCTGGGTGCCCGCTGCGGCGCTTTCACGCTGGTAGCAGGCTGCACCGGTTGGGTATACGGATTAGTTGTTGCCCAGCAGTTTATTCAGAGTGGCGCATACGAAACCATTTTGGTTGTAGGCGCGGAAACCATTAGCCGCAATGTTGACTGGTCGGATCGCACAACCTGTGTTTTGTTTGGGGATGCGGCTGGAGCGGTGATCATGCAGCGTTCTACAACACCCACCGGTGTGCTGTCATTTGAGCTTGGCTCGGATGGCTCTGGGGCTGAGCACCTGATAGTGCCGGGTATCGGTGTGGCCAGGCCCATCACGCACGAGACGATTGAAAAAGGCGAACACTACCTCAGGATGAATGGCCCGGAGATATTCAAATTTGCAGCCCGGACTTTGGGGCGCTCGCTGAACCGTGTTCTGGCTGAGGCAGGGATGTCAGCACAGGAGATCGACCTCTTCATTCCCCATCAGGCCAACCATCGCATAGTGGAGGCGGCTGCGCGCCTGATGCATGTCCCTGAAGACCGCTTCTATATGAATATCCAGCGCTATGGAAACACATCTGCTGCATCAATACCGGTTGCGCTTTGTGAAGCTATCGAAGAGGGGCGCTGCAAACCAGGTGATATACTTGGTTTGGTCGGATTTGGCGCCGGGTTGACCTGGGCATCAGCCGTAGTGCATCTGGGTGGAGCGGACGACTCAGTATCTGTCTCTCTGACTGATGAGTTGTTTATTCTGGCGAGGGCAAAATACCTGGCCCGCAGGACGGTTGGTGCGGTTCAGGGGGCAGCGACTGATGCCATTATGGCAGTTACTGAACGGCTGAATCTGTCGCACTGAGCGCTGGTGGCTGTCCCTCAGTTCAGTACAGTCCCGCAGCGGCTGCAATAACGGGCAGATCGCGGTGAAATCTTACCGCATGACGGGCAGGCTATTGGCTGAACCTCCGATAACCCTGCCCCGCAGGCTGAACACTGCCCTTCACCGACCGGGTTGCCCACACCGCAGTAAGGGCAGGCAACCAGCCGGTCTTCCTCTGCAAGTCCCAGCTTTGCGTTGACACTTTCCGCATAATGCTCAACCGCTTCCCATACCTGTTCAGGAAGCTGCAGTGTATGCAGATCGTCAGCGATATCCGTCAGTTCCCCAAGCAGGGTCATAGGACGAAACCAGCCGCGCAGTCCGGTCTGGAGAAGGTCCGCAGCCGGGCCAAGCCACTGGTGCTCTCCCAGGGAGACTTCGACAGCCTCGTTCTGCTGGATTATGCTGATCGTGAGTGCTGCTCTCCCGGATTGTCTCCATCTGCGATCACGGGCGACAATCTGGACTACAACGTGGTCCTCTGCCCCATTTGCAAGCGCCTCAAGATGCCCGGTATTAAACCGGGTTATCAATGCCTGGGCCAGTCCTCTGGCGGTAATGGGGCCTCGAAACGTGCGTCTTTGCATGTCATTTCCTCTCAGCTTCCATCATAATATTCTATGGCAGTATAAATAAAGCGAGGATTCAGGGCAATCAACAAACAGGGCACCGCAGAAACTGTGCTGCGGTGCCCTGTAATCGCCGGTCAGATTATCAGTCTGGCTTTTTAAACCGGTTTGACGAAGATGCTATTCCCAGCAAACCGATGTCGAGCTGCGGTTGGCGGGATTTTTCCTCGTCTTTGCCAAAGCGGATTACCTCACCTGTGTCCGTGATCATCTCAACAGCAAGCCCCAGGCTCTGGAGTTCTTTCACAAGCACACGGAAGCTGGCAGGAATACCGGGGTCCTCTATTGGTTCGCCTTTAACGATTGATTCGTAGGTCCGAACGCGCCCGTGAACGTCGTCGCTTTTGATGGTCAGCATCTCCTGTAGCGTGTGCGCTGCCCCGTAGGCTTCAAGAGCCCACACTTCCATTTCGCCAAAGCGCTGCCCGCCAAACTGTGCCTTACCACCCAGGGGCTGCTGGGTGACCAGCGAGTAGGGGCCAGTAGACCGGGCATGGACCTTGTCTTCAACCAGGTGAGAGAGCTTCAGCATATGGATGATTCCGACGGTGACCGCGCGGTCAAAGGTCTCGCCCGTGCGACCATCGTAAAGGATCTGCTTACCAATAATCGGGTTAGGAGTGCCAGTCTCCACCTCGGCAGCGACAGCCATCTCTCGCAGTTCGTCCAGTGTCAGATTATCTGGAATGTCGTAGCCCAGTGTGCCCATCCATATGCGTAAACAGGCAGTGACCGCCGCTGTATCTGCCTGTTCGCGGAGTTCGACTGGTCGAGGATCGTCCTCAAACACAAGGATATTCTCAGGGTTGTATCCCTGTTCTCTCAACCATTCAGTCAGGACTGCCCGGCGGGCATAGGTCAGGCTGGTTGCCAGCAGGTGTCGATCATAGGCCTCGTTCTGACCGAGCCAGGCATCAATATACATACGGCGCGCTTCGTTATCGTCCTCAAGGAGCTCGGGATTGTAGCCGTATTCCTTCAGCCAGTTCCAGGTGTCGGCGCTGACAATCCGCCAGGCCTGATCAATCATCCAGGCGCGCGCCAGTTCAGCTTCGATTTCGCTTTCGTGGGCCCCATCAAACACCGGAGTGACGGCCCGGAAGCCTAACCGGTGTGCGGACCAGCCCAGATGCGTTTCCAAGATTTGCCCGATGTTCATACGACCCGGCACACCCAGTGGATTCAGGATGATGTCAATTGGCGTTCCATCTTCTAGGAAGGGCATGTCCTCAATAGGAACAACCTTGGAGATAACCCCCTTGTTGCCATGCCGCCCCGCCATTTTGTCGCCTTCGGTGAGTTTCCGGCGCTGGGCAACAGAAACGCGAACCATCTGCTCGACACCAGCCGGGAGGTCGCGATGCTCTTTCCGGGTGAAGGTACGGACATCCACCACTTTACCGCGTTCACCATGAGGCAGGCGCAGGGAGCTGTCTTTGACCTCGCGGGCCATTTCTCCAAAGATAGCCCGAAGCAGCTTCTCCTCGGGGCTGAGTTCTTTTTCACCCTTTGGTGTGATCTTGCCCACCAGGATGTCGTTGGGGCCAACCTCGGCGCCTACGCGGATAATCCCCAACTCGTCAAGGTTTTTAAGCGCATCATCGCCGACATTCGGGATATCCTGCGTGATTTCTTCTGGCCCAAGCTTGGTGTCTCGCGCCTCAAGTTCGTGCTTCTCAATATGAATCGAGGTGAACTTGTCATTTCGAACGAGCCGCTCTGAGATAAGGACTGCATCCTCGAAGTTGCCGCCCTCCCAGGAAATGAAAGCACACAGGACATCCTGTCCCAGTGCCAGTTCACCAGCAACTGTAGACGAGCTGTCGGCCAGGATATCGCCACGGCTGACAATGTCACCTTTGGCCACCACCGGGCGCTGGTCGATGCAGGTGCTCTGGTTAGAGCGTTCAAACTTCCTTAGTTTATGTACCTGGTCGGTGCCATTGTTCCGCGTGATAATGCGCTCGCCGGTTACACTGATGACTTCACCGTCAGCGTTGGAGGCAATTACCTGCCCCGAGTCGCGGGCAGCAAGGGATTCCATACCGGTAGCAACAATCGGGACGTCTGGCTGGAGCAGGGGGACAGCCTGTCGTTGCATGTTTGATCCCATTAAGGCGCGGTTGGCATCGTCATGCTCAAGGAATGGGATGAGGGCAGCACTGATGCCCACAATCTGGCGTGGCGCAACGTCGATAAAATCAACCCGCTCTGCCCTTGATATCCGGAATTTCTGGTTTGTGCGGACAGAAATCCTGTCCTGCATGAGATTCCCGTAAGCATCAAGCTGGGCATTTGCCTGGGCTATTGTGTGCCGATCTTCCTCATCGGCAGACAGGTAGACGATATCCTGAGTGACAAACGGGCGAACCAGAATCTTATCGACTTTGGCCGAAGACAGGGCATCGAACAGCGCCTCATCAACAAAATCACCTGCATGGCCAATGGTTTTTTTTCCATCGACGACATCTTCAGTCAGGATACGATGCAGAAGGAGGTCGTCGCCCGGCGCAAGTTCTTTCAGGACATGCCGGTAGGGGGTTTCAATAAACCCATATTCATTTACCTTCGCATAGGATGCCAGGCGACCAATCAGCCCGATGTTTGGACCTTCCGGTGTCTCAATCGGGCAGATGCGACCATAGTGGCTGTGGTGGACATCCCGGACATCAAAGCCGGCTCGCTCGCGGCGCAGTCCACCCGGACCAAGTGCAGACAGGGTGCGTTTGTGTGTCAGTTCCGCCAGGGGATTTGTCTGGTCCATGAATTGTGAGAGCTGGGATGATCCGAAGAACTCCCGTATAGCCGCAACAATTGGCCGGATATTGATCAAAGTAACCGGCGTTAACCCCTCATTTTCCCGGATCGACATGTGCTCCCGGATAACCCGTTCGGTTCGGCGAAGGCCCACTCGCAGTTTATTCTGGATCAGCTCGCCAACCGTTTTAACCCGGCGGTTTCCCAGGTGATCGATGTCATCGGGGTCGGCCAGGTTGTTGTTGATCATAATCATGCGCTCTATCACGCGGATGATGTCCAGCTTGGTAATCGTGCGATGCGTGCGGCGGATCTCGGTATCCAGGCTCAACCGCTGGTTCAGCTTATAGCGTCCCACCCGTTCAAGGTCATAGCGTCGCAGGTCGAACAACTGTGACTCGAGGTATTCACGGGCATTTTCCAGAGTAGGGGGATCGCCGGGCCGCATCCGCTTGTAAAACTCAATAAGCGCTGCCTGCGCAACCGTCAGGGTGTCTTTGAGATCCCATTCGGGCTCCTGTTTGATGGTGCCCTCAATAAACGCATGATCGGGATCCGCATCAACTTTGGAGAACAGTGCAATAAGCTCATCGTCCTCCCCGGTCAACAACTCGGACTGTTCTCCCAGCTGGTCATCGACTGCTGCCAGTGCACGGAGAAAGATGGTGACGGGGATGGTGCGTTTGCGATTGAACTTGATTGCAATATAGTCACTGCGCTTTGTTTCAAACTCCATCCAGGCGCCGCGGTCAGGGATCAGCTTGGCGTTTGCCAGCGAGCGCCCTGTTACCAGGTCTTTGTCAGCATCAAAGTAAACACCCGGAGAGCGAATCAACTGACTGACAACGACCCGCTCGGTACCGTTGATGATAAAAGTACCATTGCTGGTCATCAACGGGAATTCGCCCAGGAAGATGTCTGAGGTGATCACTTCACCGGTTGCTGTATTGACCAGTGCCACCTTGACATCCAGGGGAGCCGAATAGGTCATGTCGCGTTCGAGGCACTCGTCTTCGTTATATTTTGGTTCTCCAAAAACGTAACCCAGTTGAAACTCGCGCGCTTCAGGTGTATCACTGGGAAAATACAGTTTCAGTGTGCCATTGAAGCTTTCAATTGGCGAAATCTCGTGGAACAGCTCTTTTAAGCCTTCTTCAATAAACCACCGAAACGATTCAAGCTGCACCTCAATCAGGGTAGGCAGCGTATGAACATCGGTAATACGTGCATAGGATTTTCGACCCATCGGAAGGGACATTCAACATCTCCTCAAACGCGAACGTTGTTATGGCACAATCTGCCAGACAACACAAAATAAGGCACCCGCCTTCCCGGCTTTTGCCTGAGTTGGGTTGCCTGTCATCTCACGACCTCTCGGTTCATCAGACCTGATATCATACCATAAAATCATGCCAACTCCAAATATTTTTCCCCCTTTCCCCCTTTATTTATTACCCTTTTCTGCTCATGCTCTTGCCCGGACAACTTCCTGTTATGGAAAATCTGTATACAATATGACAAATGTCATCCTGTTATTGCGCTGATTGGCTGAGGGGGCGTGATGTATGACACTGCGATGGCCAGAGAGAAGATCATATCATTGTTAACAGGTAACCGTGCCTGGCACTGGCTGATTTGTTGAGCCTTACAGATACTTGTATCACGGTCGAGTTAAATCAATATACTTTGCGCAGGATAAACCATTATGAAACGTACGCATGTTGTCGCAATAGTGATTTCACTGAGCGCTGCGCTGGGCCTGATTTTGCTTACGCAAGATGAGGCTGTTGCCCAGCAGGGGATGGATCACTCAACTTTTACGTTGTTAGAAGGGCCATTTGAATCTGGCCCTGAGGTGACTGCGGCCTGTCTGACCTGCCATGCCAATGTCGCCAGCGATATTATGAGCACTGTCCACTGGACCTGGGAATATGAGAATGAGGTGATTGGCGAGACCGTGGGTAAACGGTATGTCATCAACAACTACTGCATTGCAATAGACTCAAATGAACCGCGTTGCACGAGCTGCCATATTGGCTATGGCTGGCGTGATGACACGTTCGATTTCGAGAACCCGGAGTTGATAGACTGCCTGGTCTGCCATGATACAACTGGCACTTATGCCAAGTTCCCCACAGCAGCCGGTAACCCGGTGCTGGGAGAGCCAATAATCCTGAGCGGCGTGGAATGGCCGCCGGTAGACCTGGCTTATGTGGCGCAAAATGTCGGGGCAACCAGCCGCCAGACCTGTGGTTCCTGTCACTTCACAGGCGGCGGGGGAGATGGTGTGAAACACGGCGACCTGGACACGTCTCTGCTTGATCCTGCCTGGGAGGAAGATGTTCACATGAGTTCCGATGGACTTGATTTCTCCTGCACCGATTGCCACATCACCGAAAACCACAATATCTCCGGTGGGCGCTATGTGGCAGATGCTTATACGGGCGAAGGGGCTACCTGTGAGAACTGCCACACAGCAGAGCCACATGCAGATGTTGCTGCTTTGAATACCCATGCAGGGTTTATCGCCTGCCAGACCTGCCATATTCCGGAGTTTGCTCGCGGTGCGCCGTCAATGATGACCTGGGACTGGTCACAAGCAGGACAGCCCAATCCTGAAGGGGGATATCCCTGGATTGTCAGCGAGGAGGTCAACGGTTTTGAGGTCCATGTTTATGACTCGCGCAAGGGGTCATTCACCTGGGAAATGGATGTGCAGCCCGAGTATTTCTGGTCAAATGGCGTATATGACTATGCGCTGTTTGAGGAGGGCGTTGACCCTGATACCAATTTCACAGTAAATGCCATTCTTGGGAGCCGGGAAGATGGCAAGATATGGCCCTTCAAGGTGTTCACCGGTATCCAACCCTACGACCCGGTGAACAACGTCATTGGCATCCCTCACCTGTTTCCCTACAACGCGGATGATACAACAGCTTTCTGGAAAGTATGGGATATGGACCTGGCTTTGCAGGAAGGGCTGGCCCAGCGCGATGTCGAATACAGCGGTTCGTATGAGCAGATCGAAAGCGTTATGTACTGGCCGATTACCCACCAGGTGGCCCCTGCCGAGGAAGCCCTTGGCTGCATGGATTGCCACACTGAGAACGGGCGGCTCGATTTTATCGCGCTTGGCTACTCTTCTGAAGAGGTCCAGGTATTGTCGACCTTCCCGCCTGTTCCAGCGGAGCCGGAGCCAGAACTGACTGAAGAACCGACCGGTGAGCCTCCATCTGCTGCGCCCTCCAATCCAATTGATCAGATTCCATCTACCTGTGTTGAGTGCCACAGTGCTATAGTCAACGACTGGGTCGAAACGCCTCATGCCCATGCCTATTCTAATAATGGGTTCCAGGAATCCTGGGGAGAGCGCAATTACGATCCTGACTGTCTGGACTGCCATACCACTGGTTACAGCCCTGCGCTGGAAAGCTACCATGCCGAAGGCGTTGCCTGTGAAGCCTGCCATGGACAGGTCCCTGAGGGCCATCCTGCTGTGGCTGCCGGACTGAATGATGCGATCACCGCCTGTGCAGACTGTCACACAGTGTCAGAAGCCGAGTTCCGCGCCAGTTTGCATGAGGTTGCAGGTATGACCTGTACAAGCTGCCACTATGCCCATACAAATGGCCTGCGCTTCGAAGACCAGGTCACGCAGTGCCTGAATTGCCACAGCCACCAGCTTGATGATTTTGCTCACCAGTCGCATGTGGAGGCGGGCCTGGTCTGCCGCGACTGCCATGGCTATGTGAATCCCGACTCTTATACACAGCGCCCGGATGGGCAGAAACCCACCGGACACGACTTCCGGGTCAATGTGACCAGTTGCCTGGATTGCCATCAGGATATTGAACTGGTTCCCAGCAATGTGGATGATGGATTCTCCCGAACGGATACCGAAGAGTCTATTCTGCTGGGAACAGAAGAAGAGCTTCTGATCAGTGAGCTTCAGGCAGAGGTCGAGACCCTTATGCATGAAGACCGCAACAGAACTATTCTGAATATTATAAAAGGCGCGGCGATTGGTCTGGTTGTTGGCGGAATAGGGGTCTTCATTTGCCGGAATCGCTCCTTCATTACTGCCAGGTTTGGTAAGTGGGACGATGAACGGGTCGATGAGGAGACAGAGTAGCATGACAGAAAACGTAAAGCCTGTTAGCAGGCGGAAGTTCCTGGAAGCGCTTGGCATTGCTGGTTTCTCCACAGCAGTTGCCGCGGCGCTGGCCTCACCGGGGATTGCTCACCGGGTCAATGCTGAAGAAACGGCAGAAGGAAATCACCGCTGGGTGATGGTGATCGACCTGAGTAAGTGTATTGGATGCCAGTATTGTGTTTATGCATGCCGGGCAGTAAACGATACTGCTGAAGATATGCTGTGGAATGTCTACACGCCGGACCGGACGGTCACGGGTCAGATTTTCCACATGACTCGTCCCTGCCTGCACTGCCAGGACCCGCCATGCGCTGACGTATGCCCGGTGCATGCCACCTATCAGCGAGGGGATGGCGTGGTGGTGATGGATTATGACCGCTGTATTGGCTGCCGGTATTGCATGGTGGCCTGCCCTTATGATGCGCGGCGTTTCAACTACTCCCCCCGGAGCGATGTAAATCCCTATCAGCCAGAATATGGCGTTGCTGAAATCGAGCGCCGCCCGCGTGGGGTGGTTGAAAAGTGTACTTTCTGTGTGCACCGGATCGATCGCGGGTTGGAACAGGGATTGATGCCCGGTGTTGATCGTTCTGCAACACCTGCCTGTGTCAATATCTGCCCGGTTCAGGCCCGGCTGTTTGGCGATCTGAATGACCCGGAATCAGAAGTGGCGAAACTCATTGCCAGTACGCCTACTTTTAAGCTGAAAGAAGACCTGGGCACGGAGCCTAACGTCTACTATATCCCGGCTGAAGGGATGGTGATCTCATGACAGGCGCCGTTATGAAAAAGCTACCATGGCTTGACATGCCTCTGGGCCTGAAAATTTGGATTGGCCTCCTGGGGATTCTGCTGGTGATTGGCGTTGTGTGTGGAGTGGTGGTATTTGCTAAAGGGTTGGGTGTTACCGGGCTGTCACACCAGATACCGTGGGGATTGTGGATTGCCCTGGACCTCTCAGCAATCAGTCTGGGAGCAGGCGCGTTTGTTCTATCGGCGGTTGTTTACCTGCTGAACATCAAGCGGTTTGAGGGGGTTGCCCGGATCGCTGTGCTTGGTGGGTTTCTGGGATACTCCTCTGCGATGCTGGCCCTTGCCCTGGACATTGGCCGCCCGGATCGGTTCTGGCATCCACTGGTTTACTGGAATGTCCACTCGGTGTTGTGGGAAATCACGATGTGCGTGGTGTTTTACTTCACAGTGCTGGCGCTTGAGATCGCGGTTGTTGTTTTGGAGAGCGACGTTGTCAAGGCGCGCTGGGCGGCTGCACCGAAAGCGGCCCACCAGCTTCATCGCTTCACGCCGATATTTGCGCTGATTGGTCTTGTCCTATCACTCCTGCACCAATCTTCTCTTGGTGCAACGTATGGTATTATTGCTGCCCGACCGCTCTGGTATAACCCCTCGCTGCCGGTCCAATTTATCCTGTCGGCTGTGGCTGGCGGCCTGTCGGCGACCTTGCTGGTTACCCTGGTTGTCAGCCTCTTGCGGGGAAAATATGTGGTTAAGCCGGGCGTTTTACGCGATCTGGCGCTGATTGCTGGCGCAGCCTTGCTCTTTTATCTCTATTTAAAGGTGTGGAACTGGGCAGCCACTAACTACTACAGCAGTCTTCCTGCTACCGAGGCGGGCCTGGAGCTTCTATACCAGACATCTCCCTATGGGGCGACTTTCTGGTGGGTTGAGGTTCTGATCGGGGGAATTCTGCCTGCTATCATTTATATGTGGCGACGTCTGCGTGAGAATGATTGGATGCTTATGCTGGCCGCTGCCTTGACCATTGTTGGCGTTGTTATGCTCCGCTGGAATACAACTATCTCCGGCCTGGTTGTGCCGCTCGATTGGTCTCCTGGAACGGCCTTTCTTTTCCCCCGATTGTCCTATACGCCTACGCTGATTGAAATTGGCGCGTTTCTGGGAATCATTGCTTATGCGTTGCTGGGCCTGACACTGGGAGTGCGCTATCTGCCTATCTATCCTGCGGCTGACAGTGTACCAGCGGAGCACTAACAGGGTCAGAAACTTCGTTTACACGATATTGGCTGTGTGGAAAGCATCTCCGCTTCCGCACAGCCTTTTGCAACAGTGCGGGTCCTTTGCTAGGCGGGGATTGCTGATGTGAGACCCCTGCGACATACAGGCTGATGCTGAATCTTCGCACCAGGTTTTGTGCAAATTATCACAATAATTGACTGTGAATAAGCCCATCTCGTATAATGCATTTAAATAGCTGCATAAAACAGAACTCTCACACACAATCACGCTAACTACTCCACGTTCACCTTCTCCCGCCTACCACTCAGACTTCATAGTCCTATTCACACGTCCATTTGTTAATGGTGTATTTCCGTTAGTTGTACGTGGTTTTCAACGTCGAGGAATGCTCTATGGAACCACTTCGCTCCCGCACTGCAAAAGGGCAGCCAGCAGCAGCACTTGTTGTCGGTGGTGGCATCGGCGGTATGCGAGCCGCTCTTGACCTGGCCGATGCCGGATTGCAGGTATATCTTGTTGAACAAACGCCCTGTCTGGGTGGGCGGGTGGCTCAACTGGGATATATGTTTCCCCAGCATGACTGTGTGCTTTGTCGTGGAACTGCAGATCATGGGTTTGGATGCACCCGCCCCTCTTTGTCTCCGGCATATATCGATCACAACCGACATCCCAATATCGAGATATTGACCAACTCACGGATAGTTGGTGTGGAAGGACAGGCAGGGGACTTCAGCGTTTCAGTGCGCCAGAATCCTCGCTATGTCGACCCTGAGTTATGCACCAACTGTGGAGACTGTGCTCGTGTCTGCCCGGTTGAACTCCCCGATTCCTACCAGGATAACCTGGCGACACGAAAGGCAGCCTTCAAATTAGCCGGGCGAGCTGCACCGGATTCGTATGCGATTGATAAAGGTGATTATTGTGACGACTGTGGCAAATGTCAGGAAATCTGCCCGACAGGGGCCATCAACCTGAGCGAACAACCAAGACTGATCGGCATCAATGTGGGCGCCATTATCCTGGCGCTGGGCTTTCAGACTTATGACCCCTCCAGCCTGGATGAACTGGGCTATGGACGTTTCCGAAATGTCTTGCATGCCATGACCTATGAGCGACTTGCCAGCCGGTCCGGCCCGACCGAAGGCGTGATAAGTCGTCTATCTGACCAACGGAAACCCCGGTCAATTGCCTGGCTGCAATGTATTGGCTCCAGGGACAGGGAAAATAAATACTGTTCATCCATCTGCTGTATGTACGCCACCAAAGAGGCTATTCTGGCCAAACAGCGGATGGGTGAAGATGCTGTCTGTACCGTCTTCATTATGGATGAACGCGCGTTTAACAAGGAATACAGCAAGTATTTTGAGCAGGCCCGAGAAACCCACCATATCAACTATGTCCGGTGCAGGGTATCGGCTGTTCAGGAGGATCCACTTACGGGTGATTTGATTCTTCAGTATGCCAATGAGCGGGGTGAACTAATTCACGAACGATATGAGATGGTTGTGCTGGCAACCGGGCTTCAACCACCCGACTCGGCCGGGGAACTGGCTGAGATGCTGGATATCGAGTTGAATGAGTATGGCTTTTGCCAGACAGATAAGTTCACGCCCTTGCAAACCTCGCGTCCAGGGGTTTTTGTCTGCGGCGCCTTTTCTTCTCCCAAGGAGATTTCTGAAACGATCATCGATGCCAGCGGCGCAGCCGCAGAAGTCATGCGGCTGCTCAATGACCGGTTGAACACTTTCCAGTTCACACGGGAATGGCCCTTCCTTGCCAATGAAACGCTGCCACCGGAGAGGGATATTACCGCCCAGTCTCCGAGAGTGGGGATTTTTGCCTGTTCATGCGGTGAGGTGATCAGTGAGGTAATCGACCTCCCTGAGGTGCTCAGGCAGGCTGCGCACTGGCCGAATGTAGTCGTATCAGAAGTGATTGACTATGCCTGTTTTATGGCGGGGACAGATCATATCAAACAAAAAATCAACGAGTATAACTTGAACCGCGTGGTGATTGGAGCATGCAGCAACCGGACGCATGATCCATTATTCCAGCGCACCATACGGGAAGTCGGGCTGAATCCCTACCTTATCGAACTGGTTAACATTCGTGAGCAGTGTGCCAATGTGCATAGGGCGCAACCGGGCAGAGTGACACAGAAGGCAATTGAACTCATGCGTACAGCTACCGGACGTGTTGTGCTGGCGCAACCGGTTCACAAAGATATGCATAGTTGTCACCCAACGGCTCTGGTTATTGGGGGGGGAGTATCAGGGATGTCGGCGGCGCTGGCCATTGCTGACAGTGGGTGCGATGTCCACCTGGTCGAGCGAGAGGATATGCTCGGCGGCAACCTTTTGAACCTGTATTATGTGGCAGAGGGCTACCAGCCGCAGCGTCTGCTGAGGGACCTGGTCAACCGGGTTCGATCCCACCAGCGGATCGTGGCCCATACCCGGACTGAGGTGATCGATCACCGGGGCCATGTGGGATTTTTCCAGGCGGTTCTGCACACTCGTCATCTGGATGGTTCATTTACGAACACCGAGATCGAGCATGGTGTGACGATTGTGGCAACAGGGGGCAGGGAAACGCAGGAACATCCGTGGCTCACCAACGCTGAGGTCTATCCCGAAGTGATCACACAGCAGCGTCTTGAGGAGATGATTATCCACGAACCGGGCCAGATTGCTTCCTTGCGCGAAGTTGTCATGATACAGTGTGTTCGTCCTCCCGGCAGCCCGGAATATTGTTCGCGGGTTTGTTGTACCAATACGATGAAAAACGCCATTCGCCTCAAATTATTCAACCCGGATTGTCAACTCACAATAGTTTATAAAAATATCGTAACCTATGGGTTCCGGGAGGAGTTTTACGAAGCTGCACGGAAGCTAGGTGTGTTGTTTGTTCGCTATGAGGACAGCCAACCGCCCTTGCTGGTGAGGCATGGCAACCGTCTGCATGTCCGCGTCTATGATATGACGATTAAACGCTGGCTGGACCTGCCTGCTGATCTGGTCCCGATCAGTATGGCAATTGGGCCCGCCAAAGGGGCCAATGCGTTGGCTGAGATACTGAGGGTTCCGCTGTCTACTGAGGGGTTTTTCACAGAAGCCCAGATGAAGCTGCGTCCCATGGACTTCATGCGCGAGGGTATATTCCTTGCTGGTATGGCGCATTATCCAAAGTTTATTGAGGAGAGCATCAGTCATGCGCTGGCTGCTGCCGCAAGGGCTTTACCTTTGCTGTCCCAGCAGGCGCTGCATCTGGGAGGCATTGTCGCGGTTGTGGATCCGGAGAAATGTGTCGGGTGTCTGACCTGCACCCGGACCTGCCCGTTTGCCATCCCGCAGATTGTCCCACGCGATGACATGACTGGGGTGGGGGGATTGGGCAGCCCGGCGTATATTGACACTGCGCAGTGCCAGGGCTGTGGGACCTGCGCTGGCGAATGTCCGGCCAATGCAATCCAGTTGGTGCATTACACTGACGAACAGATGATGCTTCATTCCATTGGTGGGTTAGGAAGCTGGCAGACCCATATCAGCGCTGAGGTGGCTAAATGAACTCCCAGCAATCCAGCAATTTCGAGCCAGAAATTACCGCGTTTTACTGTATTTATTGTGGATACATGGCTGCAGATACAGCCGGAATCCAGCAGATTCAATACCCCGCAAATATCAAATTCATCCGGATGCCCTGCACCGGTAAAACGGATGTCCGCTATTTGCTTGAAGCGTTTGAACAGGGCGCTGACGGCGTTTACGTTGTTGCCTGCCCGATTGGCAACTGCCATCATGTCAGGGGAAATGAACGGGGGCTGGCTCGCCTGAATCGCGCAAAGGCGATTCTTGACGAGATTGGCATTGGGGGTGACAGGCTTGAGATGTTCTTCATGTCAGGCAGCCAGGGCCATTCCTTTGCGATGGCAGCACATGAGATGACTGAGCGTATCCGAAAACTTGGCCCTAACCCCATCAAACCCCAGAAATCAGATGTTGGCGTACCAGATACCGGGCGAATTGAGGGGCCGGATGAGGAGGTTGGCTGGCGTGGGCGCAGGCCGCATGCCACAGAATAAGCCTCAGGAGGGAGCTTTTCGAGGGCACGCATTGGTTGAACGCTGCTTTGTTTGATCGGGCAGCATCCGTGAGGGGGTTCATGAGGGGAAACGAAAATACCGGGCAGCAGGAGCTCAGACCAACCGGCGCAGTCATGGTTGTCGGTGGCGGCATTGCCGGCATGCAGGCTTCGCTGGACCTGGCTGATCAGGGCTTTATGGTCTACCTGATCGAGGCGCAGCCGGCAATTGGCGGGAAAATGGCCCAGCTTGACAAGACGTTCCCGACCAATGACTGTGCGATGTGTACCATATCTCCCAAGCTGGTAGAAACAGGCAACCATCCCAATATTAAAATTATCACCCAGGCTGAGGTGCAGGACATTTCCGGGGAGGCGGGCGATTTCGCGGTTCGCATTCACCAGGCGCCGCGTTATATCGATGTGGAAAAATGTGTTGGATGCGGTGACTGCGCTGAGGTCTGCCCGGTTATTATAACCGATCATTTCAATGAGGGGCTGTCCGAACATCGAGCGGTTTACCAGCTCTATCCACAGGCTGTACCCAACGCCTTTGCCATTGAAAAACGGGGCATAGCGCCATGCCGTGATGCCTGTCCAGCTGGACAGCGTGCCCAGGGCTATATTGCGTTGATCCGTGAAGGGCGCTGGCATGACGCGATGCGCGTCATCAAGATGGATAACCCGTTCCCCGGTATCTGCGGGCGTATTTGCAACCATCGCTGTGAAACAGCCTGCAACCGTGGGTTGGTGGATGAGCCGGTGAATATTCGCGCTCTCAAGCGATTTGTTACCGATAAGGTCTACGCAGAAGAACGGCAGCCTGTAGAGCCTGTCCCTGTTGCCCATGAAAAACAAGTGGCGATCATCGGCGCGGGCCCCTGCGGACTGACCGCCGCCCAGGACCTGGCAATGGAAGGGTATCCGGTCACCGTGTTTGAGGCGATGCCGGTTGCCGGGGGAATGCTGCGGCTGGGGGTGCCGGAATACCGGCTCCCCACATACATCATCGAGCGTGAAATTCAGGATATTGTTGATCTCGGCGTAACCTTGAAACTCAACGCGCAGGTGAATAACCTCGACGACCTGTTCGATGAGGGATTTGATGCTGTCTTGATTGCTGTCGGTGCTCATGAAGGCATCCGGCTACCCATACCCGGCGCCAACCGCGAGGGTGTGCTGATCAACACCCATTTCCTGCGTGATGTGCGGCTGGGACGCTATGAAAATGGCAGCGGCGACGCCCCACCGCTTGGCAGGCGCGTGCTGGTGCTGGGCGGAGGCAACGTGGCGATTGATGTGGCGCGCTCTGCCATCCGGCTGGGCAGAGAGGTTCACCTGGCCTGCCTGGAGAGCCGCGAAGAAATGCCTGCGCATGACTGGGAGGTGTTAGCGGCGGAGGAAGAAGGGGTCGTCATTCACGCCGGACGTACATTTGAAGAGATTGTCGGTGATGCGTCCGGGCATGTGTCCGGCGTCTGCTGCGATCGGGTTGAGTCGTTTCACTTTGATGAGATGGGTCGGCTGATCGTTGAGAAAATTCCGGGCTCGGCCCACCTGATTGAGTGCGACACGGTGATCTTTTCGGTTGGGCAACGGGCCGGTCTTGCCTTCATCCCCGATGATGCCGGCGTCGGGCTGACTGGCAAAAGGACCATAGCCGTCAATCCCAACACGCTGGCAGCAACACGCGAGGGTGTTTTTGCAGCGGGCGACAGCGTATCGGGGACGGCTTTTGTCATTGAAGCTGTTGACAGTGGACATACTGCTGCACGGTCGATTATCCGCTATTTGCAGGGGGATCATCTGGAGCCGCCGCCCAAGCCGGAGCTGCCGGTGGTTAAACTGACCCAGCAGGAGATTGATGAGCGTATTGCCCGGGGTGAGATTACACCGCAGAGGCGGGTTCCCCTGCCTGAGCTTCCGGTAAGCAAGCGGATAGGCAATTTTGCCGAGGTGGAAGGCGGCTATGACGACGAATCCGCCATGGCGGAAGCCGCTCGTTGCCTGGCCTGTGGTGTGTGTTCTGAGTGCATGAGCTGTACCTTTGCCTGCGGGCGGGATGCTATTAACCATGATATGGCGGCGACCGAAGAAATGATCCAGGTGGGGGCGGTTATCCTGGCTCCTGGTTACCAGGTGTATCGTGCCGAATTGTCTGAAGAGTACGGCTTTGGCCGGTATCCCAATGTGATCACCGCTTTGCAATACGAGCGGATTCTGTCTGCCTCAGGTCCAACAATGGGGCATATCCAGCGCCCATCTGATGGGCAGAAGCCGCAGAAGATTGCTTTTCTCCAGTGTGTGGGCTCCCGCGACCAGTCCCACGATTACTGCTCTGCCGTGTGCTGCATGTACGCCACAAAGGAAGCTATCATCACCAAAGAGCACGAGCCGGACCTGGATATCCACGTATTCATGATGGATATGCGGGCTTTTTCCAAGGGATACTGGGGATATTTTGAGCGCGCTCGGAACCGCTATGGCGTGCAGTATACGCGCTGCCGGATCAGCCAGCTTCATGAAGATCCTGACACACGAAACCTGCTGATCCACTATGTCGATGATCAGGGCGCGCCCCATGATGAGCAGTTTGACCTGGTAGTGCTTTCCGTCGGTATGGAGATTTCCGAGTCGGTGAAAGCGCTGGGTCACAGGCTTGGAATCGAGCTGGATGAATATGGGTTCTGCCATACCACCCTGTTTGATCCGCTGGAAACCAGCCGAAAAGGGATATACGCAGTTGGCCCCTTCCGGGAGCCTAAAGATATTTCCGAATCGGTTATTGAGGCCAGCGGGGCGGCAGGTGCTGCTGCCGGGCTGTTAAGCAACTCGCGATTTACCCTGACCAAACAAACGGAGTATCCAGAAGAGCGCGACGTCTCAGGCGAAGAACTGCGAATTGGCGTATTTGTCTGTCATTGCGGCTCCAATATCGGGGGGTATCTGGATGTGCCTGAGGTGGCTGAATACGCCGCCACGCTTCCGGGCGTGGCACACGCGGAATCCAATCTCTATACCTGTTCGCAGGATAGCATCGCCCATATTGCTGAGGAAATCCGGGAACGTGGCCTTAACCGTGTGGTGGTGGCAAGCTGCACACCCCTGACGCATGAGCCCCTGTTCCGCGACTGCCTGCGCACCGCCAGTTTGAACCCCTACCTGTTTGAGATGGCCAATATCCGCAACCAGTGTTCGTGGGTTCACTCACATAACTGGGATAAAGCAACCGCCAAGTCAAAAGACCTGGTCCGGATGGCGGTTGGACGCGCTGCCGAGTTGCTCCCGCAGACGCCGATCACTGTTCCTGTCCAGCAGCGTGCGCTTGTTGTCGGTGGCGGGGTGGCCGGGATGACAGCCGCGCTGTCCCTTGCCGAGCAGGGATTCCCGGTCAATCTGATCGAAAAGGAAGAGGCGCTGGGGGGCAACCTGCGATACACCTATACCCTGCCCGACGGTCAGGACCCCGCCGCATTTCTGCGGCACCTTGTTGACCAGGTGGAGGAGAATCCAGCCGTAACGGTTCATCTCAACAGCCAGGTGGTGGATGCCAGTGGTTTCCGAGGGAATTTCTCCACCACCATTGAGACCAACACCGGTGAGCGGACCGTCTTGGAGCATGGTGCGACCATACTGGCGATTGGCGGCATCGAATATCGCGGGCCGGAATACGGGTATGGGACCAACCCGCGGATCGTGACCCAGCAGCAGTTTGAGGCTGTCCTGCATGGCGGCGAGCTTCCTGATTCCGTTGTGATGATCCAGTGTGTTGGCCCCGCCGAACAGTACTGTTCCCGTATCTGCTGCACGGTTGCGCTCAAGAACGCCATTGCGCTCAAGCAGCGCAAGTCCGATGCCCGGGTGGTCATTATCTACAAAGATATTCGCGCCTATGGATTCAAAGAGCGGCTGTATACGCAGGCCCGTGAACTGGGAGTGGTTTTTGTTCGTTATGATGATGACCACCCCCCGGACGTGCAGAGCGACGACGGCCTGGTTGTTTCAGCCTGGGATTCGGCTTTCAGTCAGACAGTCAGGCTGGAGCCAGACCTGCTGGTGCTCAGTATGCCCGTTGTTCCCCGGCCAGAATCCCGTGAGATAGCCCGTTTATTTAAGGCCAATCTCGACAATGACGGGTTCTTTCTTGAGGTGCATGTCAAGCTCAGGCCGATTGACTTTTCGACCGATGGCTTGTTTATGGCCGGGATGGCTCACTATCCCAAACTGCTCGATGAAACCATCGTTCAGGCCCAGGCCGCTGCTTCACAGGCCGCCAAGGTGCTTGTCTATGAGACAATGACCGCGGGTGGCAGCATTGCTGTTGTGGATGAAACGCGCTGCACTGGTTGCTTGACCTGTGTGCGTGTGTGCCCGTTTGGTGTCCCCCGGGTGAAATCTTCTCTGGTTGGAACAGGCAACATCATGGGGGCCGCGTATATTGAACCTGCTGTCTGCCAGGGTTGTGGGACGTGCGCCAGTGAGTGCCCTGCCCAGGCAATACAGTTGAGGCACTACAGTGATGTTCAGGTCATTGCCAAGATTGATGCATTGTTTGGCAAAGGGCGGTTTATGGATAGGTTTGACCTTATTGCGCTCTGCGAGTCTGATCTGGCAGACAAACGGGAGAAATTATGACAGGAAATGATGAGTTTGCTTTTGAGCCAACAATCGTCGCATTTTGCTGCCATCATTGTGCTTACGCGGCAGCCGACTTGGCTGGTTCGTTGCGTTTGAACTATCCTGAATCGCTTAGAATAATCGGGCTGCCATGTACAGGCAAAGTGGATGTGGTGCATATTCTCAAGGCGCTTGAGGATGGCGCTGATGGCGTTATGGTCGCTGGTTGAATGGAAGGCGACTGTCATTACCTGTTAGGTAATATCAACGCTAGGCGGCGGGTTGAATTTGTCAGGAATCTCCTGTTGGAAATTGGTCTGGAGGCGAGCCGTGTCCAGATGTTCAATTTGTCATCTGCCATGGGAGGACAGTTTGCCGAATATGCTGCTAAGTTAACTGAAGAGATCCGGCAGCTGGGGCCAAACCCACTGCGAAAAGACCCGTTATACACGACAGAGACGTCGACTGGAGAGTGACCAATGATCATTGCAGAACAGAAACCGCTGGACGAGATTATGGGGCTTTTGGGCAGCGATGAACGTGTCCTGGTTGTCGGGTGTGGCACCTGCGTCACGGTCTGCTTTGCCGGGGGGGCGCGTGAAGCGGCGATTGTTGCCGCCTCGGTCAGAATGACCAGCAAACTGAACAGCGTGCCCAGAGAGGTGACTGACGTGACGGTTCAGCGCCAGTGCGAATGGGAATACCTGGATGAGATAAAAGAGCAGATCAGTGATGCCGATATTATCCTTTCGCTTGGTTGTGGGATCGGTGTTCAGGCAATAGCTGAACGCTTCCCAGATAAATGGGTTGTCCCCGGATTGAATACCACCTTTCTTGGGATGCCAACGGAACAGGGTGTATGGATAGAACGATGCGCAGCATGCGGAGATTGTGTGCTGGGCATCACCGGCGGTATCTGCCCGATTGCCCGGTGCTCGAAGTCGCTGCTAAATGGGCCCTGCGGAGGCTCGGAAGATGGGCACTGCGAGATCAACCCGGATATTGACTGTGCCTGGCAGCTCATATATGACCGGCTCAGTCGTTTGGGGCGTCTCGATGCGCTTCTGGAGCTTCAGCCACCCAAGAATTGGAGCACCTCCCGAGATGGTGGGCCCCGAAAAATCACGCGTGATGATCTGCGATTGGCAGCAGAGGAGGAATAGAATGAGCAATGCCACTTCCTCAAATGGCTATCTGGTTGGCTCTAATCTTGAAAAGGTTCTGAAAGCGGGACATTTCGCGGTGACCGGAGAACTCGGCCCGCCTCAGAGTGCTGATGGGCAGGAAATCCGGCATAAGGCTGCCATTCTAAAAGGCAACTGCGACGCGGTTAATATTACCGACAACCAGACTGCGATTGTCCGGATGTCCAGCATTGGTGCGGGGACAATAGTTGTTCAGGAAGGTCTTGAACCGATCATCCAGATGACCTGTCGCGATCGCAATCGGCTGGCTATACAAAGTGACCTGTTAGGGGCATACGCATTAGGCATGCGTAACTTGCTGTGTTTAACGGGCGATCACCAGAGTTTTGGTAACCACCCGACGGCAAAGAATGTCTTTGATATCGATTCGCTTCAGTTGGTCAAGCTTGTCTCTGATATGCGCGATTCGGCTGTTTTTGCGAGCGGTGAGGCTTTTAAAGGCCCTGAAGCCCGGTTCTTTGTAGGGGCTGCTGCTGCGCCATTTGCCGACCCGACCGAGTTTCGTCCCTACCGGCTGGCCAAGAAAATTGCTGCGGGGGCTAACTTTATCCAGACCCAGCTGGTTTATGATATCCCGGCCTTTGCCGTTTACATGGAAAAGGTCCGTTCAATGGGACTTCATGAGCAGGCATATATCCTTGCCGGGGTTGGGCCATTGAAAAGCCCCGGGATGGCGCGCTATATGAAAAACCAGGTTCCCGGCATTCTTGTGCCCGACAAAGTCATAGACCGGATGAATCGGGCCAGCGCCCCCTGGGCAGATATTCCCAAAGAAGAATTGACAACTGAGGACAAAAAGGCGCGGTCTCAGGCCTGGAAAGATGAGGGCATCAGGATTTGCATCGACCTGATCAACGAACTCAAGGAAATCAAGGGTGTTGCGGGTGTTCATATCATGGCCATCGAGTGGGAAGAAGCTGTTCAGCCAATTGTGGAAGGCGCTGGTCTGTTGCCCAGACCGGTAGTTGCAACCTAGCGGAGGTGGAATATGGCCAGCGAACGCCAATCGCCCGGGGAATCAATTGTAATCTCTCATGAACTGGCCCGGCGCGTTCAGGAGGAGTTGGGACAAAACGTGTACTTGTGCTACCAGTGCATCAAGTGCACGGCGGGCTGTCCGGTTGCCGAGTATTTTGACTGGCAGCCCAACCAGATCATGCGCGCCCTTCAACTGGGACAGGAGGACATTGCGCTAAAAGCTAAGACTCCCTGGTTATGTGCATCCTGCCAGACCTGTACTACTCGCTGTCCGCAGGGCCTTGATATTGCAGGGATCATGGATTTTCTCACCCAGGAGTCAGTGGCACGGGGGTACAAGCCCCCTGTTAAAGAAGTGAATATCTTCAATCAGGCTTTTCTTCGCGAGGTCAGCCTGTGGCGGCGCAATTATGAAGCGGGCCTCATGGCGGAGCTAAAACTGCGCACCATGAATATTATGGCCGATCTCGACCTGGCCTTACGCATGTTCCAGCGCAACAAGATACCCATTATGCCGGCGCCTACACGTAAGCCCAGGCATGTCAAACCGGTTGCCGGTGCTTCACGTTCCGTTGCTTACTATCCGGGTTGCTCACTGCATGGCACGGCAGCTGAGTACAACACATCAACAGTGTCTGTCTGTGAGGCCCTTGACCTTAACCTGATTGAACCTGATGGCTGGGGATGTTGTGGAAGTTCAGCGGCTCATAAAATGGATCCTGAAGCGGCTTTCCGGCTGCCATTTGATAACCTGGTGCTGATTGAGCAGGGTGGCTTTTCTGAAGTGACCATGCCCTGCGCCGCCTGCTACAGCCGACACAAGTTTGCCGTGCACGACCTGAATGAACATCGGCAGGTCGTGGACGATGTCGCAAAAGAAACCGGATATACCTACCAGGACCGCGTGCATGTGAGCACCTTGATTGAAGCCATTCACCAGCATGTGGGACTTAAGAAGATAACGAAAAAAGTTCAACAACCGTTGAATTCCTTGAAACTCGTAACCTATTACGGGTGTCTGTTAACCCGACCATCGGAAGTGACCGGGGCGCTGCACCCGGAAAATCCCACGGATATGGACGATCTGCTCTGCGCAGCGGGTGCGGAGGTGCTGGATTGGTCCTATAAAACCTGCTGTTGTGGCGCAGCCCATTCGCTTACCCGCACCGATATTGTTTTAGACTTAAGCGGCAATTTACTCAAACGGGCACGGGAGGTAGGCGCTGACGCCATTGCTGTGGCGTGTCCGCTTTGCCATATGAATCTGGATGCGCGGCAGTTCCAGATGAAGCTGGACTTTGAAATGCCCGTCCTGTATTTCACGCAGTTGCTGGCAATTGCGCTGGGCCTGCCGGAAAAGTCGGCAGCGTTGAGCAAAAATCTGGTCAACCCGGTGCCCCTGCTGAAGAGCAAGGGGCTGTTATCCGAGCATTAATAGGGAGGGGCATTCGTTAATACCAGAGCCACCCGGTTAGGGGGGGCAGGAGGGGCTGGTATGGTGGTTTCAGTGGAGGTCATGGACGCTACGCTTGAGAAGCTCTGGCGCGATGTCTGTGGATATTTTGGCGTCAATTCGGGAATGCCAGACCTGGAGGCGCTCTTTGAAGGAGTAGTGCTTATTGATGCAGAGGAGGCAGCAAAAACGGTCCTGGTTAACATCCTCCTGGAGATGATTGAACTGGTTGACCGTTTTTCGCCCTGGTACAAACTGCCTGCCAGAGCTTATGGATTGATGAGTATCCGGGATTCTGTGACACAATGTGTCAGGTGGATTCTGGCTCCTGATGCCGAGACGCAGTGGGCCAACCTGCTGTTTTCTCTGGCGGAAGCAATTGAGCGTAACTCAGGCTTATTGCAGGCAACTCAGTATGTGGGTGAACTTGTCAGGAGGGTGCCGCTAGATGATCCTTGCGTTAAGGCGGCTTGCGAATGTCTGCCGCCTCGCTATATCCTGATCAACCAGTCATCGCTTCTGGCGGAAGCGGCAATCTGCAGATATTGCAACAGGCCCTTTCGCATCGAAACGGACTGACAGGCGCAATCACTGCATCAGGTTGTTTGGCTCGCTCTCAAGCGGCTGGCTGTTAAGCCTGCCTCTGTTCTGACCGGATGCTCAGCCTTCATATTGGTGTGGACTGTCCTGTGCAGGCTGCTGGGAGTCACCTTTTTGCATCAATGACGTATATTTATGTATAGAAGGGAACAATCAGGATGTTCCTTTTTTATGCTTGTCTGCAGCGCTGCGAAGCCGGGTATATTCTGGTCTGCTTTTCTCTCTTATTAGAAATTGTGAAAGAATCCTATGAATAAACATCGAGCGGTTTTGGTTATCAGTCTTGTTGTCTTTGCGCTGGGGGCACTTGTAGGCATCCTGCTGGCCGGTGTTACGGCCTGGGCCGACCTCGAGTCGACCCTGTTTAATGCTTCAATTGGCGCCAAAACCAAGCTGAAGACCCTCAGATGCCCTGCTATCTTGGTAGCTGACGAGGTTTCAACGGTCTCAGCTACCTTCGACAACCCTGCGGATGTCGACAAAACGCTTATCGTTCACACGCGCATTTCTGATGGATTCGTGACGCTGTTACAGCAGAACGATGAGATGGTTTATCTTACGCCTGGAGAAACGCAAACACTGACCTGGGACGTCTCGGCCAGCAATGCTGCTTGGAATAGGTTTGTATTTGTCAGAGTTTACGTGGGTCGTAACTACCCGCTTCCTGAACGTACCGGCACCTGCGGTATTTTTGTGGTGCAGCTGCCGTTTTTGACAGGGCGGCAGGTTGTGATTGCTGCGCTGTTGATCGGCGGGCTGTTGATGGCAGCCGGGATAGTGCTGTATGCCAGAGTGGGGCGTTCGGGGATCAATCCTGGCTTTATTAGCTTATCTGCGCTGTTGATTATAGCGGTGCTTGTTGCCGTCATGGTTGTCCTTGCCTTGATAGGAGATTGGCTTTTCAGTGGTTTTGTATTGCTGGTGCTGCTGATCATGATTATGTCGATTGTTGGCACAGCAATCCTGAGGCATTGATTAGGGAAGGTTACGGAGGAACACTGCAGAACTGTATGCAGTGCTTACATACCTAAATTTCGTGCCAATTAGCCTACAAATCATCGGAAGTGACATCAAAAAGTGACAGCGACAGCTTCCTGAGCAAGACTCATAATGAGAGAAACAACTTGCGAAAGGAAACCGTCGCTATGCAAAAGTATATCAGATTTTCGGCTCGGATGGGTCTGGTTGCCTTCGGGT
>JAFGNO010000130.1 GCA_016926985.1 Anaerolineae bacterium | reverse complement strand
GAGTGCCCACCCTCGATGGAGACAAGCTGCACACACTGGTTGCAGGCTGCCCGGCTGAGTGGAAAGCAGGATTCGGTCTGGGTGATATGGTGATGGTGCCTGTTAGTCTGCCTGCGTCTGTTGAATGCCATCTCTTCTCGTTCTGAAATATAAGGGTGAGCTTACAATTGATTATAAGGTTAGCCTTATAATATTTCAACATCCCCGCGTTTTCACTGACGGGTGTCATGGTTGTTGGCGATAAATGTCATTCGGCTGGCGCAGGCTGTCGGCGTGGGAGGGCGGCTCTCCGTCTTCATCATCCGGGCAGTCGGTGCACAGCCTGACGCCGTAGGCCCTTGCCAGTGTCTCGGCTGTCAGGACCTCGTCCACGGGGCCATCGCTGATGATCCGCCGATCCAGGAAGATGGCCCGGCTGAAATGAATTGGGAGAATGCCCAGGTCATGGGTGCTGACGATGATGGTGCGGTTATCAGCCGCCAGGGCTTCCAGTACGTGGAAGATCATTTCCTGGGTGGGGACATCCAGGTTATTCAGCGGTTCATCCAGCAGGATCAGGTCGGCATCCTGGGCCAGTGTACGGGCCAGCATCACACGCTGCTGCTGCCCCCCGGAAAGCTCACCAATCTGGCGGCTGGCAAGCCTAGTCAGGTCCATCATCTCAAGTGCCCGGTCAACCGCTTCGCGGTCGGCTGTTCCGGGTCTCTTGAGCCAGCCTATATGGGCATAGCGCCCCATCATGACCACCTGCCGGACTTTGACCGGGAACTGCCAGTCAATATCGTTGCGCTGCGGGACATAGCCAACCCGGTGATAGCAGGCGCTGCGTGGGTGCCCGTATATGAGGATTGAGCCTCTGTCCGGTTCGGGTTCCAACCCGGCAATCAGCTTGATCAGGGTGGATTTTCCTGCGCCATTTGGCCCAACCAGGGCCACCCGCTCACCGGGCCGCATCACCAGATTGATATGATCCAGGGCCGTCAGGCTGCTGCCCGGGTAAGAAAATGACAGGTCGGTGATGCTGAGTGCCGGGGCATCTTTCAGCACAGCAACTGTATGGGCTTTTCCATAGTTTGCCAGCCCAGGTCTGACCATCCGGGTTACTCCAGCTGGCTTGAGCGATCGGCTGCCAGCGAGGTCTGGTATTCCTCCCAGGCCTGCTCAAAGGCCTCGATCAATCCCTCGCTCTGGATGCCCCAACCCAGGTAGCGCTTGTATTCGTCAAAGGTTTTGTCTTTCCGGGGCCATCGCCGGTCGGCGGCAGCACCGCGGGCCAGCTCACCGACCGAGTCGCGCCGGTCGTGCTGGGCCAGAAGCCATTCGGTGAAGGTTGCAACGCTCTTTTTTTGTGGGGCTGCCGGTGTGGATGCGGTGGTCTGCAAGGTCGGATGCTGCATATGGGCGATTTCTGCAAAAGCCTCTTCCACGAGCGCCTCGACATACAGAGGAACCCTGGATACGCTGCCATAGTCAATGGTTCCGTCTTCAAGCAGGGTGGGCCAACCGGTCTGCTCGCTGTCGCTCCCCGCGTCAAACATCACCCGGTAGCCCTCAACCGTATCGACAATATAGGACTTTTTTGACCCACGTGAGGACGAAAACTCTTTGATAATATTCATACCATCCATTCCTGATTTTTTCTTCTGTTGAAATGCCCTACTATGATACCGGATTATCAGCCCTGCGCCATCTGGCTAACGAATTGGCGGCAGATGCCGCCAGATTCGCAGCAGGAACGTCAGGGCCCGTACCCACCTGTCGTTCAGTGCAAGCGCCGTCTCCATGCTGCTCACCTGCAAGGATGTCCGGTTGATGAAAACGGTTTGCGCTTCTGTGAACTGCCGGATACCTTCCGCGCCATGCCGGCGGCCCACACCGCTGTCCTTCATCCCGCCCATCGGCGCACCTATTGCCGCCCAGGAAGTGTAGCTGTCATTGATAGCCACCGTGCCGGCTTTCAGGTGCGATGCAATCTGCCTGGCCTGCCGCCTGTTCCGGGTGGCAATGCCAAAGTGAAGCCCATACCGGGTGTCATTAGCCAGCCTGATCGCGTCCTCAATTGTCGGGACTTTATACACCGACAGGACCGGGCCAAAGGTTTCTTCAGAATGGACGATCATGTCCGGGGTCACATTCGCCAGGAGGGTTGGCTCATAGAACAGTGGGCCAATATCAGGGCGGGGCTTTCCGCCGGCAAGTATGGTCGCCCCTTTTTCCACGGCATCCCTGACGTGCTGCTCAACAATCTGCATCTGCTGCTCACTGATCAGCGAGCCCACGTCGGTGGTAAAGTCCTGGCTTGTCCCAATGCGGAGGGCATTAACCTGCCGTATCAATTCCTCAATAAACCGGTCGTATATCTCTTCGTGAATGTAGAGGCGCTCGAAATTGATGCAGACCTGTCCGCAGTTGTTGAAACTGCCTTCAATGATCACCTGGACGGCATGCTGCAGGTTGGCATCGGGCAGCACAATCGCGGCGTTTTTGCTGCCCAGTTCCATGGCGTAGGGGATCAGGCGTTCCGCACATTGGGCGGCGACTTTCCTGCCGGTTTCAGAACTGCCGGTAAACATAATGAAATCAGCATGGTTGATCAGCGCATGGCCGATCTCGCTGCCTGGCCCGGTCACAATCTGCAGGAGATCGGCAGGAACCCCGGCTTCAATAAACCGGTCGCGCATCCAGCAAGCAGTCAGGGGCGTGAGCGTGGCAGGCTTCAATACCACAGCATTCCCGGACAGCAGCGCCGGGATCACTTCCCCGGCGGTCAGGATAAAGGGGAAATTCCAGGGGGCAATGATGCCGACCACGCCAACCGGCACGTATTGCACCAGGGCAAAATCCCGCAGGGGAATGGCTGAACCCGCCCGGTGGGGTCTCAGGTGTTTTTTGCCATGATATGCACAATAGCGGGCTTCAGACACGACAGCAAACAGTTCGGCAAAACAATCGCGCCGTGATTTCCCCGATTCGCGCTGCAGAACATCATAGAGATCGCTGCTTTGCTGGATGATGATATCATGAAAGCGCCTGAGAACCCGGGCGCGGGCCTTAACCGGCAGTGCTGCCCAGGCCGGCTGGACAGCACGGGCCGTCTCGATAGCCTGTCTGACATCCTGCTCAGAGTGGCGCGGGACGGCGCCGATTACCTCGCCGGTTACCGGGTTGGTTACGGGAATTACTGTTGGTATATTGGGTGGGTCTGCCGGGGAAACAGGGCTGCTCATATTTTTCCTCGCAGGTGCTCAGTATTGTGGGCGATTATGGCTGGCATCTGTCCCGGTTCTCAACTGTGAACACAGGGATTTTGCCGGCAGATGCGACCTATTCAAGCTGTTCGCGTATAGGATCGTTGATGATTCAAATGGTAAACCGGTGTCCGGGTTCACCCGGGCGATTGTGTGCTCGATGTTTGTGATGATGTTCATCTGTGATACTGGTTGCTGATTATGAAAGAGATAGGAGTGATTGACAAATGAACGATTCCCTTCCTCCCAACGAACGTGGAGACAGACCCTCCGGGGCCAATGGCGCTCTGTGGGGCGGGCTGGCCCTGCTGCTGATTGGCGCTTACTTTCTTGCTGAGAACCTCGGGTTGAACATTCACCTGGAATTTCTGGAGAACTGGTGGGCGATTTTTATCCTTATACCCGGCGTGATGATCCTGTGGCGGGTTTTCCAGGCTTACCGGGCAGAAGGCAGCACAACATCCCGCCACTGGCGCAACCAGTTGGTCATGGGGCTGCTGATGGTATTTGCTGCCGTGGTATTCCTGCTCAACCTGAGCTGGAGTATCTTCTGGCCTTTTCTGCTGATTATCGGCGGATTGGCATTCCTGTTCAACGCAACCCGCCAGCGCGATCAGTAAGCACTCTGGCACTTTCTTCAGGCAGGTGGCCCACCTGCCTTTTGTTGTTTATCAGGGACTTGCCAACCCGGTGTACAATGAATATATTGTCTGGCTGCTCATGGAGGAAACAGATAGAGTTCGCATAAAGCGAGTAATGCCGCCTTATGCCCTCATCCCCACCCCTTCTCCCAAACATAAGCACCAGAGGTGCGTTGTAGGAGAAAGGAGACCG
>JAFGNO010000129.1 GCA_016926985.1 Anaerolineae bacterium | reverse complement strand
GCTGCCCGTTCGAGCAAACGAGAATGAAGATAGAACACATCGCCGGGATAGGCTTCCCGACCGGGTGGACGGCGCATCAGCAGCGACACCTGCCGGTATGCCCAAGCATGTTTTGAAAGATCGTCGTAAACAACAAGCGCATCCTGCCCCTTTTCCATGAAATACTCACCAACAGCACACCCGGCATAAGGAGCGATATACTGCATGGCTGCAGCTTCAGAGGCGCTGGCCACAACGAAAATGGTGTAATCCATAGCTCCATACTGCTCAAGCGTAGCCACAATGCGCGCGACCTGTGCCCGCTTCTGTCCAATAGCGACGTAGATGCAAATAATATCTTCACCGTGCTGATTGATGATGGTGTCCAACGCAATGGCTGTTTTTCCGGTCTGGCGGTCACCGATAATTAACTCACGCTGCCCACGTCCAATCGGGAACATGCTGTCAATGGCTTTGATGCCGGTTTGCACCGGTTGGAAAACATTCTGGCGCTCAACAACACCCGGCGCGATCCGTTCAATCGGGTAGTATTGATCGATTTCAAATGGGCCTTTACCATCAATTGGCTTTCCAAGTGGATCAATCACCCGGCCAATCAGGTCGTCACTGACCGGTATCGATGCAACCCGGCCCAGTGCTTTGACCCTCTCGCCTTCCTGGATATCGGTGTAGTCGCCCAGAATAATCACGCCTACCTCGTCTTCTTCGAGGTTAAATGCCATCCCCTCTGTGCCATTGGGAAAGGCAACTAACTCCTGGCTCCGTACACCCTGTAATCCTGCTATCCGGGCAATGCCATCGCCCACTTCAACAACTGATCCAATGCTGGCAATAGAAATACCGGGTTTGAAAGTGGCGATCTGCGCTTTTAACTGGTTTGACAATTCATTGGAGATATCGGCTGACATTATGTCTCCTTTTTCAGCAAGTACTGGCGGCAACAGTTAGCCTGGAGGTCAGAACGGCTTAAGCACCCTGGTCGGCCATCCTGAACAAGCCTGATCGAAATTAAGTCCAGAGAATTCTATCTAAACCCGCCTTTTTTGCCCAACCTTTGGGTAATCCCCGATTGAAAGAGCCTGCCCCGCTGTTATCATTTCCTGGCTATTAAACCCTCAGCCTACCACCCTGCCCCAAGAATGTAGTCCAGCAAATCAACAACATAGCGACGGTTCACCATATAGCGATCAATCAAGCCTATATCAAGCGCGGCGGGACGAAAGCTGAACAAGCGCTCAATCGTGCCCAGTTCAGCCGTCTGGTTTGCCATCAAGATATCAAGCCAGTGTTCAGTTATCGGCCAGCGTGCAAACAAACCATCCAGAAACCAGGCTGTTGCTTTATGAGCGAGCACCGGTGCGTTGACAATTGGTCGTTTTGATTTGGCAGCATACATCACGCGCATGACAATCCGCCGGTAACTTAAAATCTCCGGTCCACCCACTGTAATAACACGGTCAATCAGGTCTAATTCCTGAAGGGACAGAACCAGGCAGTTAACCAGGTCTTCCACCCAGAGCGGCTGAACAACCTGCTCCCCCTCGCCCGGAACGAAATAGAACGGGAATGCCCGCGCCAGCATGGCGATATGTTCACTGAATCGATCACCCCTGCCAAACAACACCGTTGACCGAAAAATGGTATAGGCCAATCCGCTATTGCGGATCAGGCTTTCAATCTCGCCTTTGGCTCGCAGCGCAGGATATGCTGAACCACTATCTGCCCCAACACGGGAAACGTAAATAATCCGACCAACATGGGCATCATTGGCAGCCTGAAGCAGCGATCGGGTCCCTTTAAGATCCACTTCATCCAACGCGGCGTGCCGTCCACGCGTATCAGTTCCTATCAGGTGAAAGACCGTGTGAATACCCTCCAGGGCGGGGAAAAGGGTTTCGGCGCTCTCCAGATTTCCCAACATAGTATTGACTGCTGTGCCCCGAGGCAGATATTCCAGCTGGCTTTCGGATCGCAAAAGAACGCGCACTGAACCATTTTTGTGCTGCGCTAATTGCTGCACCAGGTGGCGACCAATGAAACCCGTCGCGCCAGTAATTAAAATCATAGGAGAACCAGTGACAAGGACACACCAAACAATCTGGTGTTTCTCAACTCTAAAAGGACAGGTGAGCAACAAGCCACAAAACACTCGAAAAGTCAGCTTGCTCAGACCCGACTGTGCCTGAGTCCAACCATACCAGGTCTGGCTGGTACCAGAATGAAGATAGATTTCACCAGCAGCGTTCATTATATCGTTTGGAACTGAATTGCTGCGAATTGAAAAACAAGCGAAACCAGGATCATCTTTGCAGGGTTATATCACGTGAGCTAACAGGGGGAGGCTGCGATACTTTGAAGCTACAACGAGTAGTCATAACCGGCAGGGGCACCATTAACCCGCTGGGGCACAATCAGAAGTCCACGTGGGAAGCTATTATCGCCGGGACCAACGGCGTCGGCCCTATCACCCGTTTTGACTCGAACAGGATAAAAACCCACTTCGCTGCAGAGGTGAAGGACTTTGATGCTGTCGAACAATTTGGCCTGCGCGAGGCACGACGGATGGATCGCTTCTGCCATTTTGCGCTGGCTGCGACAGAGGAAGCCATCGCTGACAGCAAGCTGGTCATCTCCCCATCAAACAACGACACCATCGGGGTGGTTCTGGGAAGCGGGATTGGCGGCATCGGCACACTTCTGGCAGAGGCGGAGAAAGTACGTGAGCAAGGCATACACCGCACCAGTCCTCATCTCGTCCCTAT
>JAFGNO010000128.1 GCA_016926985.1 Anaerolineae bacterium | reverse complement strand
GGAACATGCGCTTTCTCGCTCTATGTTTGGATTTATTCGCTTTCTCTATTTTACCCTATTTCGGCTGACCTTTTTTCAGGGGAGTCAATGATCGGGGTTGACAAAATAGGTGGTCAAAAGTGAGGTGAGGTCCTCGTCCGTATGACTCCTGACGGCAGCAAAAAAATCATCCGCCGTGACAAAGCTCCATTGATTCGACGCATAGTAGTCGCTTAGAAAGGCAAAGAAATCGTTCTCACCCATCAGGGAGCGCAGATCGTGGAGGAACTGCGCTGAGCTTCCATACACGGCAACTACATAATTTGACGTATGCCCAAAGTCATAGATTGACAAATCGACATCGGTTGTTACCCCATACTGCCAGACCTGGACTTCCCACCACCAGTCGATCAGGTCGGGGTAATACTCCTCAAAATACAGGAGCTCCGAGTAGAAAGCCAGCGACTCGTCAAGCCACGGCTCATGAACCTGGTCGTTGCCCACCGAGCCATACCACCACTGGTGGGCTACTTCATGCGAGGTCAAAGCATGCAGCACTGATGGTGCCTGCCCGGGATAGGTGTGGTAGACAAAATCACTGAGCGAAATCAGCCCGGAGTATTCCATTCCTCCGGCAAACCCGTTCTCCACAACAGCCAGATCAGTATAAGGGTATTGGCCATATAACTGCTCATAGAGCTCAAGGGACTCAACTGCTACCTGCAATGCTGTCTGTCCGGCTTCTGCATGATCAGGAAAATAATAGCTGGTCACCGGTATGCCATTTGCCTCATCAACCGCTGTCTCGTACATATTGCTGGCGAAGAAGGCGATGCCGCGTCCCCCCTGCATGGCGAAATGCCAGATGCTGTTGCCTTCTGCGCCATCCTCTACCTCGACAAACCCACCGCTGGCAACCGTGATCGCACTGTCGGTAGTGATCGTCAGGTTATAATTGGCCTGCGCATAGACAAATGGGTCGCCCACTGGGTGATACCACCAGGTCAGCCAGCCTTCCCCCTCAAGATAGGGCACCAGGGCGGGATACCATTCGCCAGCCTGGATGACTTCGTTGGTCCAGCCAGTCAGCCCGACGGGAGGCTCGGCGGTTTTGGCCACCGGCTGGATCACCACGTTGAATGAGAAATCGACGAGTAATGTATCACCGGGATAGATGATCTGAGGAAGCACGACCGTCAAAATGTTGTTCCCGGAGGGAAAATACGGATAAACGCTGGTTTCAATCCCCCCGATTGTTACCGTCACGTTGTCCAGATAAAATGCGCCGTCATCCATATTCACCGGGACGCTAAAAACAACCTCGTTCCAGTTGTCCGGGGACAGGTTCTGGATTTCAACGCGCTGGGCAACCTGCATCCAGCGGTCATCATAATGCAGGATAACATCCAGCGTGACTGAGGGAAGCGATGCGGCAACTGCCGGGTCAATCCGCGGTGGGACAGGAGTGGAAGATGGGAGAGCGGCATTTGATCCCGGCGTAGGTGTGATGACACTGGCTGTCTGGAGCGCAAACGGCGTTGCAGTAGCCAGAACAGCCTCGGATGTCGCCCCACCAGATTGTGCACAACCTGAAACTATAATGAGGCTGATCGCTGCGACTGCCAGCCGTTCAAAAAGGATAGTGATGCGTAACAAAAGCTTCCTCCCAGTCTGTGTTGGGAGTATAGCACGATATAACTGGTTGGTTCCATCTGACCAAGGTGAATATCCCTGTCCCCGCCGGTCCCTCCTATCTGGATGATCGGTTGTTGATGATAAACTGGCGTGGCTCAGCATAGTGTCGGAACACCTCATCCAGGTTGGAGCCAGGCCAGTGGCTGGGATTCTGTTCCAGGATATCGGTTTTCACGATATCAAAGTGCAAATGATAAGGGAAAGCTCCCTCGGCATTGCCAATCTGGGAAATCTGCTGCCCGCGTTCAACGCGATCTCCCTCCCGCACCAGCATGTTGATCACATGCCCGTAGCGGCTCCATACCACTGTCCCGTCCGGGAGAGCATCATGCCGGATGATGATAAGATTTCCCCAGGAAGCACCACCTCGCGCAGAAAAGGTCACCACACCGTTGGCAATTGAATATACAGGCGCCAGTTTGTCAGCGTCCCAGGTGGGCTGGTTGTTGTTCAGGTCTGCGCCGGTGTGGTATTGGCCGCTTGGCGTATAAAGTGTGGCATAGCCGGTCGCATCAAACCAGGTCCCCGGCCATATCTGGTCGCTCAGGCGTTCTTCCGGCGTGCCAACAGGAGAATCGAATCCGATCCGCTCACCGGGCTGGATTTCCTCAAGCACCTGCCGCCAGCGCACTGCCGAGAAAGCGATCTCTTTACCTGTCTCCCCGGTCAGGTCGGTCAGGTTGACCTGCGCCCCATCTGCCACATCTTCAAACTCATAGACAACCAGCGGCACCCACTGATCGTAATAGCGGGCCTGGTTGAGCCGGACAAGCAGTTCCGTGCCCACACCGGCAATCCCATGGATATGATAGCGGGCCACCAGGGAGGTGGCGTGCTGGCCTGGAATAAATACCGACACTTCATAGATACCCCGCGCTGGCAGGTTAGGGCGCCACAGCGCCCAGACAGTATCGCGGTCCGCACGGGTGGCAGTCCATTTGATGGGATGTCCCCGGACGCTGGTAAACTCTGAAAAAGCCTGGCTGCTTGGCTGTCCGGTGTGAGAGCCGTCCATATACCCTGATTCGCCGGGAGCGAGCACCTTTTCCCAGCCATACCGACGCCACACAGAGTCCGGACCCACCTCAGTGTCAACCTTTTCTTCGTTAATTGCCGCGAACTCAATGGGCCCAATCACGCCCAGGCGGAAATAGGACAGACCGGTTGCCCCACGAACGCTGCGGGCGATATCCTGCGCCTCGCGGATGCTGTCTGAAGAGACGCCGTATCCCTGCAAAACCGGGTAGATGGGCAGGCCATAAGTTCCCCAGGTGACATAGGTTTCGGTGAGTATATCTTCTGGCGTGCGGCCCATCTCACCCCAGTAACACTGAGGATGAACGCTGTTCACATACGGGCGCCAGGACTGGGGGTGGATCGAATTGTACCAGTGGCGGCGCGGGTCAATGCTGATGCCAATATGAAAATCATGCCCAAGCGCATTGCGGACTCCGCTCATCAGGGTGACAACGTCTTCCGGGTCGCCTTCCCAGTAACCATCATAGGGTTCCACGTCCAGGATCATCGAACGTAACCCCGGCACCTGTGCGGCCTGGACGATTTTTGAAATCTCGCCGCTGATATTGATGCCTTTGATCACACACCAGGCATGCACCTCCAACCCATGAGGGGCGAGGGTATTCACCCATCTGGCAATATCAGAAGGGCCGTTGATCTCCATCGACGCCTTGGTATCATAACGCCCCTGCCAGTCTGCGGCGTCGCTGGTTTTGATGAATACACCGTTGGTAACCGGGGAATAGGTTTTTAGAGTATTGGCGACATCGTCAATGGTCGCCTCGCCAATCGCGCTGCCAGTCCAGTGCCAGATAAAGACTTTTCCATCGTAGGGCGTAGCCATAGGAACTCCTTACAGGATTTTAGTTATGTGCTCTGTTATCGCATCACAAGCAAGGTGTGTCAAATTACAGGTCAACCCTTTATCACCGCAACCGGGACCAGCCGGGCCACTTTCCGCGCAATTCCGGTGCTGCTCACCACCTTGACCACTTCATCAACATCCTTATAAGCCTGCGGGGCCTCTTCCGCCAAACCCGGCATACTGCCCGCCCGGACATTAATCCCGATTTCCTCCAGTTCGTGGCGCAGCTGGTCTCCGCGAATGGTCTTTTTCGCCCTGCTGCGGCTCATGGTGCGCCCAGCCCCGTGGCAGGAACTGCCGAAGGTCTGCTCCATGCTGGCTTCTGTCCCCACCAGGATCCAGCTTGCTGTTCCCATTGATCCGGGGACAAGGACAGGCTGCCCGATTGGGCGATATTCCTGAGGAAGTCCCTCAAAACCGGGGCCAAAAGCTCTGGTTGCACCTTTGCGATGCACCACAGCCTCAACCTGTTCTCCGCTAACATGGTGGGTTTCGACTTTAGCCATGTTATGAGCAATATCATACACCTGATGGAGATGCCAGTCATCGACTTTTCCGGACAGCGCCTGCTCAAAGCTCTCGCGGACATAATGGGCCAGGACCTGGCGATTCACAAAGGCATAATTAGCGGCAGCATTCATCGCCTTGAAATAATCCTGTCCTTCTTCTGAATCAAATGGCGCGCAAATCAACTGCCGGTCAGGCAAATCGATGCCATATTTATATATGGCATTCTGAAATGCTCGCACATAATCGGTGCAGATCTGGTGCCCGAACCCGCGTGAGCCGCAGTGGATCTGGACGGCAATTGCCCCTTCCTGAAGCCCCATAACCCGCGCCGCTTCAGCATCAAAAATCTCTTCAATAACATCCACCTCGATAAAATGGTTGCCAGCTCCCAGTGTGCCCACCTGCGTGATTCCGCGATCCCACGCTCGCTTGCTGACACAGGCCGAATCAGATCGCCGTAGCTGTCCCTGCTCCTCTGTCCGTGCGACGTCTTCGGGGAGCGCATACCCATTTGCCTGCGCCCAGGACGATCCCTCATGTAGCAGCTTATCAAACTGGCTCTCGCTGATCTTGAGGCGGCTCCCGCCTTTACCCACGCCGCTGGGACAGTTCTGGTAGAGACGGGTTGCCAGTACAGACAGGAGAGGTTCAGCCTCATCAAAAAGCAGATGCCCAGCCAGCACGCGGACGCCGCAGTTTATATCATAACCCACCCCTCCGGGAGAGATAACCCCTCCTTTGGTCCTGGAAGCCACCACCCCACCAATGGGAAAGCCATAACCCTGATGGATATCGGGCATGGCAAGGGCGTACTGGACCAGCCCGGGCAGGGTGGCCGTGTTGACAAGCTGCTCAACGGATTGATCTTCAAGCGCGGATTCGAGCAGTTTTTCACTGGCATACAGTCTGGCTGGTACGTTCATATCAGCCCGGTAGGAGACCGGAATCTCCCAGATATAATCGCCCACGCGGGTAAAATCCTGTTTATTCATCCCTTAATCTCCAGGAAAAACTGCCCTATACGTCAAAAACAATGGTTACTTCATAACCGTCCGGTATTTTCTTTATCGCCAGATCGTGATAGGTAACCGCCTTGATATGCTTGGTGAAATTCTTGCTTGTCTGGGCCGTCACCGCGGCATGCAGCACGCAGTTTTCAACCATCTCCACCCGGACGCTTGTAAACAGCGCATGGCGATCCTCCACGAGATACAGCAGTTCGGTAAGCCAGTCAATCAATAAGGTTTCATTATCCTGCGCACTGAGTTTGTAGCTCTCGCGGATGATTTCCCTATCGTTCTCAGCTATCCCGCCTATCAACGACAACATC
>JAFGNO010000127.1 GCA_016926985.1 Anaerolineae bacterium | reverse complement strand
GTCTTCAGTACAGCAACCCTGCCCCGTCCCGGGAATTTAACCATTGGATGACTTCCTTTCAAGCGAGAAAAAACCCCACCAGGGTCAGCGGGGTTATTGGTTTCATGAGAGTATATCGAATCTGCCAGACCCTGGCATTATCAGGTCCATTGGTTCCCTGTCAGCCGCTATCCAAAAAACCTGAAGCGCTTCCCTCTCATGCGCCTTGGTTTCTCCTGCTGCTGTCCAAGGCCTTCTACAGGCGATTGAACAATCATCAGCTTCATAGCCAGGGCTCCCAGCTCAATTGCATCGCCATCTGCCAGCATGTAAGGACGTCCTGCGACAAGCCGCTGTCCGTTGACCCAGGTGCCATTTGTGGAATTCTGGTCGATCAGATAGAGGGCATTGTCACCAGGGCGTATCAAGGCATGCCGCCGTGATACACCATGTCGCATGGCGCCAAATGGCCCATAGTCAAGATCCGGGCGAAACGCGCTCATTGGGTCGGCCCGCCCCAGCACTGTCACCCGCCAGATATCCAGACCTACTGTTTGGCCAAGTGGAGAGGCCAGTTTAAAAAGGATTCGCCAGGCAGGGCCTGCCTGACCGGGCGTAATATCCGGCGGGGGTTCGTCAAAAACGGACTCCTCCGCCGGCATAATTGCTGCAGCAAAATCAATGTCCCCAAACTCACTATCATCAGGAAATGGTTGTTTGGGTTTGTTGAGCGGTTTTGTTACCACAATAACCCTTTGTACCTATAGTAAACTGACAGTAAAACCAGATTTCAATCGCGGGCAAACCAATTACCTACAAATATATTTGTACATCCATTTGCCTTTATGTGCAAGAAACAGACTCATCAAGCCAGCACATCCCGCATGCCGTTCAGCTGAGCCTGTGAGTTGACTATTCATCTGTAGACATCTATAATGCCGTCGAAGCATCATATAGCATGTTGCCGTTAAATCTACACAGAAACAGGGCGAAATCATGGGCAGAAGATTAGAAGATATCCGGCGTCTGCGTGAGCGAATGGCCGTTGGGCAGTTGTCTCCAGAAGAGGCAAGGCTGGAAAGGCTGCAAATTAAAGACCGCATTATCGGCACACTGCTGAAGGATGCGCGGGCCTCTTCAGCACGCACCCCGGCAGAATGTGCCCGGCTTTTGGGCATAGGAGAGGATCAGTATGCCTCGTTTGAGGCAGGCGACCGCTCGCCTACACTTCCCCAGCTTGAAGTGCTTGCCTACTTCTTCAATGTGCCACTCAACCATTTCTGGTCAGGAGAAACACTGGCCACCAGACGGCAGGAAGCTGATGTAGAGAAGCGCATTCCGGAAATGATGACACTCCGGACCCGCATCATCGGCGTCCAGGTAATGAAAGTGCGCGAGGACAAGGAATTGACCATTGAGGCGGTTGCTGACAATACCGGAATTGATGCCAGCCGGATCAGGGCAGTAGAGGCGGGCGAGATTGATATTCCAGTAACCGAACTCGAACTGCTTATGTATGGCGCCAAATCAGGCCTGGACAGTGTTTCTGAAAGCCACGGCGCTGTGGGGACGTGGCTGCAGGCCCAGGAAGACTATGAGGCGTTTTCCAGCCTCCCCGCGGATCTGAGAGCGTTTATCCTTAAACCAATCAATAGAAGCTACCTTGAACTGGCTGTGCGGCTGAGCCAGATGGAAGTTGGCAAGCTACGAACAATCGCCGAGAGTATTCTGGATATCACTTTATAGCGCCACGGGTGTTGATAATGACAACGGAAGGCCAGACACACAAAGAGACTGGACTGCGCCTGTTCAAAGATGGCGCCTATAATGAGGCACTTGCGGAGTTTGAGAAAGCGCACCAGGCATTCAGCAACAGCGAGAGCCCGTTAGATTCAGCTGAAATGCTCAACAATATAGGCGTGATCTACCGACTCCAGGGCAAATACGAAGAAGCTGTAAAAGCCCTGAAACAGGCGCTGGACGCCTTTGCCGCAACAGGAGAGAGAAGCCAGGAAGCACAGACCCTGGGCAACCTTGCGGCGCTTTACAGTCAGATCGACCAGACTGACCACGCAATAATCACCTACGAGCAAGCAGCCAGCATCTTTGAAGACCTGGGGGACAACGATCGTCTTGGCGAGATTCTATTATCGCTTGGCTTGCTGCTCTTCCGTGAGGGGAAGCGCAAGCAGGGACTGGGCAAGTACGAACGCGGCCTTCTGCTCATCAAAAACCCGACTCCCAGACAGAAGCGTGCGCGCAGCCTCCTCAAGCTGCGCATGAATCTGCCGGGTTTCTAAAGCAGTGGAGTCAAAAAACCGGCCCAAAAACAGGGCCGGTTTTGATTCCATCTGCTGCGGCATTACTCTTCTTCTGCCGCAATTTTAGCCTTTGCGATGATCTCTTCCTGAATATGAGCCGGCACCGGCTGATAATGGGAAAACTCCATGGTGTATACACCACGCCCCTGAGTAAAGGAACGCAGATCATTGCTGTAACGGAGCATCTCGGCGTGAGGGACCTGGGCTATCACAACTATACGACCGGGAAGCGATTCAGTACCCTGGACCTGCCCCCGGCGCGAACTCAAGTCGCCAATCACGTCACCCATATTGGCTTCTGGCACGGTTATCCGGATGTTCATAATGGGTTCAAGCAGCACAGGGCCAGCACCAGCAAATGCCTTTTTGAATACCTCGCGGCCTGCAATCTGGAAGGCGATATCCTTTGAGTCTACCGGGTGTTCCTTCCCGTCATAAACCACTGCTTTCACATCCACAACGGGGTAGCCAGCAATCACACCGGTATCCATCACGCTCTTGATCCCTTTTTCAACCGAAGGCAGGTAAGAGGAAGAGATCGCTCCGCCAACTACCTCTGAAACAAACTCAAACCCTTCCCCGGAACCAAGCGGCTCGACACGGAGATGTACTTCAGCAAATTGACCAGCTCCCCCAGACTGCTTCTTATGCCGATACTCGGTGGCATAGGTTTTGGAGACAGTTTCCTGATAGGGAACCTTTGGTATCGCCGTGGTCAGGTTGACGCCAAGCTGAGCGGCCCGTTTAACAGCGACATCCACATGGACATCCCCCATCCCTTCAAGGACAGCCTCTCTTGTCGCCTTATCCTGCCTCCACTGGAGAGTAGTATCCTCAGCGCAAAGACGGGTCAACGTGGGACCCATTTTGGCTGAGTCAGCCTGGGTCGCAGGAAGCACAGCAACTGAATAGACCGGCACAGGAAATTCGGGCTGTGATAGAATGATCGGTGTTCCCTTATCCCCTAACGTATCGCCGGTTACCGTCTTACTGAGTTTTGCTATGGCGCCAATATCGCCAGCATGCATGGTGTCTATCGGAAACTGCTCTTTACCACGCATGGCCAGCAGCGACCCAAATCGCTCTTCCTCGCCCTGATTGTGGTTGAAATAACGCGCGTCTGCTTTCAGACTACCAGATACAATCCTGAAATAGGTTAGGCTGCCGACAAACGGGTCTGCTGTTGACTTGAAAACGTAGAGGACCAGAGGACCGCTGTCACTGGCAGATAGCTCTACAGTTTCCCCCGCTTTTGTGCCCGAAAACAACTGTATCCGTTCTGCCGGAGACGGGGCCACCCTGGAAAGAAAATCAACAAGTGCAACCACGCCCTGATTGGCTGTTCCAGACGTGTAGAGAACGGGGACAAAGGTACGAGTCCGCATTCCGGCAATCATACCCTGCCAGAGTTCCTCGTCTGTTAACTCACCTACTTCGAAGTACTTCTCCAGCAGCGAGTCTTCGGATTCGGCGGCAGACTCGATCAATTCCATACGGGCCACTTCAATTGCATCTGAAAGATCGGCGGGAATATCCGCAGCAGGCTTTGCATTACCGCGATAGGCTTTCATGGAAAGCAGGTCAACAACGCCAACAAAATTACCCTGCTCAAAAATCGGCACCTGAACCGGCACCATTCGTACGCCCATCACCTCATGGAGTCGAGCGACGATATTTTCAGGGCGCACGTTATCCCTGTCCATCTTGCTCAGCACAACCACCACAGGCAGGTCGTTCTCGATGGCGTCATTCCAGTACAGTTCAGAGCCAACTTCAACCCCTGAGCTGGCATCAATCAGGAGAACAGCAGTATCCGATACGCGGACAGCGTTCTTCACATCGCCCTGGAAATCGGTATAGCCCGGTGTGTCCAGCAGGTTGAGCTTCAAACCGTCTTTTTCAACAGCAATCAGCGTTGTGCTCAGCGATAGTCCACGACGGATTTCTTCATCGTCGTAGTCAGAAACTGTGGTGCCCTGTTGAACATCTCCCATCCGGTTTATGACACCCAGATTAAACAACATCGCCTCAACTAGAGACGTTTTACCAGCTCCCTGATGGGAAATAAGCGCAATATTGCGCAGGTCGTTTGTTCCATAGACTTTCATAGCGGATTGCCCTCCGGTGGTGGCAGGAATGTTATGCCTGGTACTTCTTGCTGGGTCAAAGTGGCTGCACAAGCATCGTCCAGACAGAGATATTAGTCAGGCGGGCAGATTTTAACACGATTCAGGACACTTGTCATTGATCCCACTTTTCGATTTCCTATCGCTGCCAGGGTAGTAACCATCATAATCTACCCATGAATGTTTTCATAAACCTGCAGATAGCTGGTACCATACTGTATGAAATAGATGCCAGAACATATCAGGAGAATCACATGCCAACTTACCCTGCCGAACCATTCCGCATCAAAGTTGTGGAGCCCATCCGGCAAACGACCAGAGAAGAACGGGAACGCCTTCTGGCTGAGGCTGGTTATAACGTGTTCAAGCTGGCAGCAGAGACTATCTATATTGACTTGCTGACCGACAGCGGAACAGGAGCGATGAGCGACGGCCAGTGGGCAGGAATCATGCAAGGCGACGAGTCTTACGCCGGCGCGAAGAATTTCTATAACTTGCAGGCAGCTATCACAGATATATTTGGATTCAAGCACTGGGTCCCAACACACCAGGGCCGGGCCGCAGAGAACATCCTTTGCAATACGCTGGTCAAGGCGGGTGATATGGTGCCCAATAATGCTCATTTTGATACAACCGGGGCCAATATCCGGGCCGCAGGAGGCCATCCGATTGACCTCGTCATCGATGAAGCGGCGATCCCTTCCTCAACATATCCCTTCAAAGGCAATATGGATATCGCCAAACTGGAATCTTTCATCCAGAGCACCGATCGTGAGCGCATCCCTTTTGGGATGATCACACTGACCAATAATACGGGCGGGGGGCAGCCGGCCTCACTGGCGAATATCCGGGAGGTATCGCGGGTCTACCGCCATTACGGAATCCCCTTTTTCATCGATGCCTGCCGATATGCTGAAAACGCGTACTTCATTAAGCTCCGGGAAACAGGGCAAGGCGACAGGCCAGTCATTGATATCGCCAGGGAAGTCTTCAGCCTGGCAGATGGCTGTACAATGAGCGCGAAAAAAGACGCGCTGGTCAATATTGGCGGATTCCTGTGCATGAACGACGGGACGCTCTTTGAGGCGGTCAAACAGGAACTGATCCTTCGAGAAGGATTTCCTACTTACGGAGGACTGGCCGGGCGCGATTTGGAAGCCATTGCCCGTGGTTTGTATGAGGGTCTTGATGCAGACTACCTGGCATATCGGTTGGCCCAGACTGCTTATCTTGGAGAGGGCCTGCTGGCTGCAGGAGTCCCCATCGTTCAACCACCGGGCGGCCATGCGATCTACGTGGATGCCGGAGCTTACCTGCCCCACATTCCACGCGAGGAGTACCCCGGACAGGCCCTCACAATTGCACTGTACCAGGCAGGCGGCATCCGGGCAGTTGAGCTGGGAAGTGTGGCATTTGCTTATACCGATCAGGAAACCGGCGAGATCCAATACCCCCCGCTTGAGCTGGTGAGACTGGCGATCCCGCGTCGCGTGTACACGCGCAGCCACATGGACTTTGTTATAAGCACTTTTAGCGAAATCACCCGGCAGAAAGATGCCCTGAAAGGCATACGCATCGTCAAAGAGCCCAAACTACTCCGGCATTTTACGGCAGATTTCGAGATTATTGCCTGAGCGGAGGATATTCAGTGGGATACACCTGCTGACATAGGGTAGACTCACCATCGAAAGTCAGAATAAGGATATCTGTTTAGCTGCTTATGGGATTATTCAATACAAAACACAAAGGTCACTATCCTAAAGCCACCCGCCGCCTTACAGGGCGATCCAGACGGGGCAGAAATGGATTCGGGCAGAAAGACATCCCACAGCTGCTCCGCCAGGAATCGCACTCCCGCCAGCGGCAACAACTCACAATTTGGGCCCTACTGTTTGGTATGATTGTTGTTTTGGCGCTGATTGCTTTCGCCCGGTTATGGCTCCCTGCCATCCGCTGGTTTGTTCCAGATCGCTACATCATGGCCTATGCACCAGAACGCATCGCTCAGATGATTTTTGAGATCGAGGTGGATGAGTTGGTCCCCACACCTGCCGCAAGCAATAATCGGGAGGATGCGTTGCTGCTGCTGGACACACTCGCCCCTACCCCCTCGCCGACCCCGACTGAGCTTCCCGAACCCACAGATGAAACTGCATTCCCAACGCCACAGGGCTATATCCAGCCGACGCGTGTGCCGCTTGCACCAACGCCCACCACCACCCTTCCTGCCGTTGCATCCC
>JAFGNO010000015.1 GCA_016926985.1 Anaerolineae bacterium | reverse complement strand
TTGCTGTCTTCATGGTCTGGTCAGGCCCCGGATGGAATCCAGATATTCTTGACCTGCGTTGACTCGTGCAGGAACTCCATACCTTCTCCCTGCTCTTTGCTCAGCCACTCGCGCGGGAGGCCATAACCGACCCACGTCCGTTTCATGTTCGCTGCCGAACGGTATTCAACCTGGGCGCTCCCTTCGGCAGACCCAAAATACCACAGGGCGTCCACGTCCTCGTGTTCTACCAGTGTTTTGGTCAGGTGATCCCGGTCGCCAGTCACGATATTCACCACGCCAGGCGGCACATCGGATGTGTCCAGCACCTGGTAGAAATCGGTCGCGCTGAGAGGATGCTTCTCGGAGGGGATGATGACGATGGTGTTTCCCCGTGCAATCGCCGGGGCCATCAGTGAGACAAAACCAAGCAGCGGGGACTCGTCTGGGCAGGCAATACCGATCACCCCGACAGGTTCATTCACCGCGATGGTTGCGCCCCGTAGGCTGGTCTCCTGAACCGTGCCCCCGTATTTGTCGGCATAGGCTGCATAGCTGAACAAGCGTGAAATTGTCGTATCAACCTCGGTTTTCGCGGCTTTGGGAGAGCAGCCTGTCATCTCAATCAGGCGGGAGGCAAACTCATCGGCCCGCGCAGCGAGATTTTCGGCAATATAGTAGAGAATTTGGGCCCGGTTGTGCGGTGACCGTGAAGCCCAGCGATCCTTGGCCCACATTCCGGCAACAGTGTGGGCCGCTTCGACAGCATCCCGGATATCCTTGCGGTTGCCATCGCCCACCTGCCCTATTACTTTGCCTGCCGGGTTGCGGACCGGGCGAACATATGCCCCATCCGGTCTCATCTGCTTCCCGCCGATGTAGAGTTTGGGCGTGCGGTCAATCGGCGGGATAGCATTGTCACTGACCTCTTTTGAGCTGACCGGTGCTGGTCGACCAGGAATTGCTTTGCCCCAGTTTGCATCTTTGCTTTTGCTTGAGTCATCCAGATTGGGGTGTGGACGGGCCTGCCATCTGGGCCGGACATACTCGAATAACCCCTCTTTGCCGCCTTCCCGACCGTAACCGCTTTCCCGGTAGCCGCCAAATCCTGAGGCAGCATCAAACAGGTTGGTGCAATTGACCCAGATGCTGCCTGCCTTTACTTTCTGCGCCACATCGATGGCGATATTGACATTGTCTGTCCAGATATTAGCAGCCAGTCCATACCGGGTATTGTTTGCCAGTTCAACCGCTTCGGAGGGAGTGCGAAACGACATTGCCACCAGCACCGGGCCAAAGATTTCCTCCTGAACAACGCTTGAGGCGGGCTCGACCCGCGTCAGGAGTGTGGGCAAATAGAAACAACCTGAGGCCGGAAGTTCGGTGTCAGGCTGGTAAACCTCCCCACCTTCTTTGATGCCGACTTTAACCCAACCATCAATGGTTTCCCGCTGTGTTTGATCGACAATCGCGCCAATATCAACCCCCTTGTCCAGCGAATCGCCGATCCGCAGGCGCTTCATGCGTTCTTTCAGGCGGGCAATCAAGTCATCATAGATGCTCTCCTGGGCGAGCAGTCGCGATCCCGCGCAGCATACTTGCCCCTGGTTGAACCAGATTGCATTGACCAGCCCTTCAACGGCGCTGTCCAGGTCGGCGTCATCAAAGACGATAAAGGGCGATTTTCCGCCCAGTTCCAGCGACAGCCTTTTCCCGGTCCCGGCAGTCTGGCGGCGCAGGATACGCCCCACATCGGTCGAGCCGGTGAAAGCGATCTTGTCAACATCCGGGTGCTCAACAATCATCCCTCCCGCCTTGCTGCTGCCGGTGACAATATTGACAACGCCCGGCGGCAGCCCGGCTTCGGCGACAATCTGGGCAAAGAGCAGCGCACTGAGGCGCGTATAGGAAGCAGGCTTCAGGATAACGGTGTTGCCCATTGCCAGCGCCGGGGCAATCTTCCAGGCCAGCATCAGCAGAGGGAAATTCCAGGGGATGATCTGCCCGACCACGCCAACGGGCTGGTAGTGGCTCATCTCGCTGTCCATGAGCTGCGCCCAGCCCGCATGGTAATAAAAATGCCGGGCCAGCAAAGGAACATCAATATCCCTTGATTCGCGGATCGGCTTGCCGTTGTCCATCGATTCGATAACCGCCAGCAAGCGGTGGTGCTTCTGAATATGCCGGGCAATGCTGTACAGGTAGCGGGCACGCACGTGCCCCGGTGTGCTGCTCCAGGTTGTAAAGGCCTTCCGGGCGGCGCTGACGGCGGCATCCACATCCGGCTGTCCTGCCTGCGCGGTCTGCGCCAGCTTTTCTCCGGTTGCCGGGTTGTAGTTGTCATAATACTGCCCGGTGGATGGCTCAACCCAGGTGTTGTTAATGAACAGGTTGAACTGCCGCTTATAGTCATCCAGCCAGGCGTTAGCTGCTTCTGGAGATTCGGGCGCCGGCCCGTAGGTCATGGTCTGAAAATAATCTGAGACGGTCATTTTGTACCCCTAGAGATTGTTAGCACCTATGTACAACGATAAAATCCCTTATGACAGGTATTCTTCGCTGCGCAGCAATATTTCCAATTCATCGACGAGACTGTCCACATAAACAAGGGTCTGCTGGTTATCCCAGTCATCAACGATGCCAGCGATGATCTGTTCAACGTGTTTTTGCATAAGTGGTGGATATTTTGAAAGCTGGAGCACATGCTCTATCAGTCGCTTTTCTCCTGGATTGGGCACCTTATTGATTGCGAAGATAATGTCCATGTAGCTTGCCAGCAGCACAGCAACGCGATGGTTCAGGCTGATCCGGTCCTGGCGGAATAAAGCGGATTCGATCTGGTAGCAATAGGAAGAGTGCGTATCCCGTAAAATCGGAAAGTTCTTGTCCACGATAGCCCTGACCAACTCATCCGGATAAGGCTCGCGGGCATGTTCTTGCAGTCGGGCAAACCATCCTTCCGGGTCATATACCACCTGTGAGTGCAGCATCGTGTACCAGAAGCAGGTGGTATAACCCACCCATGCTTCATGGCGATCCAACACCTGCGCAACCTGTTCCTCAATCCATTCTGGCGCCCAGTACATAATATCCACATGGATGCCTGAAGGCTCTGCGATCCATTCATCGCCCGGCCCAAACGGGTCGAGGCCAATGTCAGCCCTGGATGCGGTGAAATTTTCAGCCAGTGTGGTTCGGACATCCAGTGCCGGCACCGGGTCGATATAGACGTAGAGATCGATGTCCGACCGGGCATCGGACAGCCCTGTTGCTGCGGAACCGCCAACCGCAGCAGCATGCACATTGGGCATGATTGTGAGGATCTCTGAGAGGATGGCCTTGATCAGATCATCTTGGACCTGTTTTGAGGCGATATTTCTCACAGGATCACCCCATTGGCATGTGATGGCGGGCTGCGTAGCGCCCGGTAACATGGTGGGAAAGCTGGCGCTCAATATCCTCGACCAGGCTGCTGGCTCCAATCCGGAATAACGATGAACTAAGCCAATTGTCGCCCAGTTCCTCTTTCATCAGGATCAGCCAGCTCAATGCCTGCTTTGCGGTCCGGATCCCTCCCGCCGGCTTGAAGCCAACCATGTGATCCGTCCGATCATGATAGTCGCGGATAGCGCGGGTCATTACCAGCCCTACCGGAAGCGTGGCGTTGGTGCTCTCTTTTCCCGTTGAGGTTTTGATAAAATCTGCGCCGGCCATCATGCACACCCGGCTCGCCTGCGCCACCTGCTGGAGTGTGCCCAGATCCCCGGTTGCGAGGATGGTTTTCATGTGCGCCTCACCGCAGACCTGCCGGAATTCCTTCACCTCGTCATATAGCTGCTGCCAGTTTCCCCGGAGTACATGCTCCCGGGAGATGACTATATCGATTTCGGCGGCGCCCGCTTCAACCGACTGCTCAATCTCGGCGACTCGCTGCGCAAATGGGCTTTGCCCGGCAGGAAAGCCTGTTGATACAGCTGCCACCGGTATCCCTGCACCTTCCAGCGCCTGCAGAGCATCTTTGATCCGGCTGTGGTAAACACAGACCGCCGCGACCCTGATTGGCCCAACACCTAAGGCATCCAGGATATCCTGCCGGATAGGCTGAATGGCCTTTGCGCACAATCGCTGGACTTTTCCCGGGGTGTCATCGCCAGCCAGAGTGGTAAGGTCGATGCAGGTTGTGGCCCGCAGCAGCCACGCTGCCTGCCAATCCTTTTTGACAGAGCGGCGTGCTGGCAGCGTACTGGCGCGGCGCTCAACGGCGCTCCGGTTCACGGTGGCGTGTTTGATCCAGCCCAGATCCAGCGGGATTCCAGGATTCCGCTCGTGGATGGTTGTCACAGCTTTCTCCTTCTGCATATTGCTTATGTCCAGATGGCTGAAGGCTATTGCTGATAATGATTATAGCATGGTGGGGCTTAGCGAAATAAGGATGGGAGATACAGCAGCATAAAATTGACGGTAATCTGACTGGCCAGCGCCGCTCCCAGCCCATTGCGCATACGGACAAAGCTGTAAATGCCGGCGAGCACCACAGTAAACAGGCCCATTGCAGCCAGATAGCCCGGTGTTGCTGCCGCGACAGGCCAGTAGATAAGCAGTCCGGTGATACCTGCCCCCAGCATGCCAAAGACAATGCCACGGTGTTCCTGGACGGCCCCGCGGAAGAACAGGGTCTCCGCAGCCGGGGCAATGATCACCAGGGATTGAAACCGGGTTGACATTAGGGCACCAGGGAACAGGATATCCACCATACTTGACAGCCCGGAGCTAACCAGTATCAACAGCGGCAGGCTGAACACCAGCCCAAATCCCACACCCCAGAGAAGGCTGTTGGCTGACGGCTTTTCTGCGCGGTTGTTTCCATTAGCATAGGTAAGCAGTATTCCAGTTGCCAGCAAGATTGTCCAAAGGAGTGTATAACGACCTGTTGCCTCAAGCCGTGTATAGATGGTACCCAATCCCAACGCAACAAAGAGGATGAATGGATAGAGTGGATCCAGGCGAGGGATCATTAAAGTTTGCGGATACCGACCTGCATCCGTGCTTGTATCCTCAACACCGCTTGTGGAGCTGGTGGTGAAAGGGGATAGTTGAGGCGCTGTTGCGGTAGCAGGCCCGGTTGAGGGCGCGGTTGGGGGCGAAGAAAAAGGCCTTATGTCAGGGGACGGGGCAATGGGAAAGGTGATTTTCTCTTCTCCCAGCATTGAAAGTCGCCGAGACCCGCTGAGGGGCCCGGCCTTGATCTGAAGACCCGGAGGC
>JAFGNO010000126.1 GCA_016926985.1 Anaerolineae bacterium | reverse complement strand
TGGAAATTCTCTGCCGATGATTTGCGTCAGCGCATGCTGTCTATGGCTTGTTAATTACCCAAAACACTTATGCAACGCTGTACTAGTGTCAGGGCATCAGCAGCACGTCGCGGATGATGGGAAGCGCCCAGTCCAGCGTTTGTTTGTCAATGACCAGCGGCGGGGCGAACCGGATGACGTTTTCGTGTGTCTCCTTTGCCAGAATACCGCGCGTCATGAGCGCCTCGGTAAACCGGCGGGCGCCGCCGGCTTCTTCCTTGAGCACCACGCCGATCAGCAGCCCTTTTCCACGGATATAATCCACATGTGGGCTGTTGATCTCCTCCAGATGGTCGTGGAAATAGCGTCCCATTTTCTCAGCGTTCTCGACCAGTTTTTCCTCAACCAGCACGCGCAGCGCCGCGCGGGCAACAGCAGCGCCCAGCGGGTTACCACCAAAGGTTGATCCGTGGTCACCGGGCTTGATCACATCCATGACCGACTTTGACGCCAGCACAGCAGAAACCGGGAAGATTCCCCCACCCAGTGCCTTGCCAAGAACAAGGATGTCGGGGCGAACGCCTTCGTGGTCGCAGGCGAGCAGTTTGCCTGTGCGGCCCAACCCCGTCTGGATCTCGTCGGCAATGAACAGGATGTTGTTTGAATCACAGATCTCACGGATTTCCCGGAGATAGCCCTCAGGGGGAACAACCACACCGGCTTCGCCCTGGATGGGTTCTACCATGATTGCGGCGGTGTTGGGCGTAATGGCTTCCTGCAGGGCATCAATATTGCCATAGGGCACCATCGGGAATCCGGGTGTATGCGGGCCAAAGTGCTCCTTATACTGTGATTCTGAGGAAAAGGAGATAATCGTGATTGTGCGCCCGTGGAAATTGCCTTCCGCCACGATGATATCCGCCTGATCCTCCGGTACACCCTTCACCGTGTAGGCCCATTTCCGGGCAATTTTGAGCGCAGTCTCGACCGCTTCTGCCCCGGTGTTCATAGGGAGCGCCTTCTCATACCCAAGCAGGTCCAGGATGTCCTTGTAGAACAGGGGAAGCTGGTCATTTCGGAAGGCGCGGGAGGTGAGCGGCAGGCGCTGCGCTTGTTCGACCAGGGTCGCCACAATCTCTGGATGGGCGTGCCCATGATTCACTGCCGAATAGGCGCTCAGGCAATCCAGGTATTTATTGCCCTCAACATCATACAACCACACGCCCTCCCCACCCGTGCAGACGACGTCCAGCGGGTGGTAGTTATGAGCCCCCAGCGATTCTTCGAGTTCGATGAATTCCTGTGATGAGTAAGTCTTCGAGTTGTTCATGATTAGATTTTCCCTAACAGCCAGAGCATGAGGCCCTTCTGGGCGTGAAGGCGGTTTTCCGCCTGGTCGAATACCACCGAGTTGGGATGGTACATCACCGTTTCGTTAAATTCATAGCCCTTATGCGCGGGTAAGCAGTGCATCACCAGCGTCTCTTGACCGGAGTGCTTCAGGAGGTCTTCGTTGATCTGGTAGGGCATGAAGGTTTTGAGACGGCGCTCTTTTTCATCGGCAAAGGCCGGGTCGCTGAAGAATTCCATGTTGATCCAGGTGTCGGTGTATACCACGTCGGCATTTTTCACTGCCTCGATGGGATCGGCTGTCTCTTCATAGCGGTCGCTGGCACGCAGGATGGCAAGCTGCTCCTCGTCGACTGCAGCGGGATCGAACTCTGGCACACACAGCGTGAACCGCGCCCCGGCATAAATGCTTGCCATAGACAGTGAGTTGCTGACGTTGTTGGCAATGCCCAGATAGACAATCTTGACGTCTTCGGTACGGCTAAGTTTTTCTTTCACGGTCATCAGGTCGGCGAGTGCCTGGGCAGGGTGGTATTTTTCGTCGCAGCCGTTGATCACCGGGACTTCTGAACCGCTCGCCATCGCCACCAGGTCGGCGTTATAGCGCATCCGGGCCATGATCAGGTCGGCGTACCGCGAGATCACCTTGCCCTCATCGGCGATATCGGCGATCCCCATCTGGGTGTGCTGGGTTTGCGCGAAGATCGCATGGCCGCCAAGCTGGGTCATCCCCACTTCAAAGGAGAAACGGGTGCGTGTAGATGTTTTCTGGAAGATCATGGCAAGCGTCCTGCCTTTCAGGCTGTCATGCCATGGAGCAGGGTTCTTCTTGATCTCAATAGATCGGTCAATGATATGGTTCAAAGCATCGGCGGTTATATCTTTAATGGCTATCAGGTGTTGGGGCATTGATTTTCATCCTTGTATATACGGGACTATGCGGCCAATTATAGCCAGCAAACTGGCGCCTGTCACGGGTAAAGCAAACCCGTTGATGATTGCTGGTGCCCGACAAACTCCCTGTCCCCGCCCACAATCGACCGGGCTGGTGTATAATGCTGCAAAGGTAATACGCGACCCTGTTTATCCACCAAAACCGGATGATCAACATGCAGGCGCCAGAAGAATACGACTTCATACGCTATCTCGAAGCAAAACAGGTTGTAGAAGACCGGGCTATCAACCAGCATGTCTGGCAGAGCTTGAGAAAAGCGCTGTTTTCCAGCCACGCAATAGGCCAGGTTCGCCTTCTTTATATAGGCGCCGGGATCGGCTCGATGGTGAGACGGATACTTGCCTGGGGATTGATCCCTGGCGAGGCTGTTATCACCATGGTCGATCCCCGGGCGGACATTATTGTTGAGGCGCAAAAATGCCTCCCAAAATGGGCCCAGTCTCACGGATATAACGTCCAGCAGGCTAATGGGGAATTTGCCTTTTCGCGCGGGCATCAGCAGATCATGGTCAGGATGGAGGCCCTGGACCTGTCAGACTTCATTATGCGCGAGCAGGAAAAGCATAAATGGGATCTTCTGCTTTCCCATGCACTGCCTGAAACTGGCGATCACCTTCCCGGAATTCCTTTACTGGCCTCATTGGTTGAGCCGGGCGGGTTGTTCTACTTCACATTAAATGGTGAAGGGATAATTAAGCTTTCGGCGATAGATGGGCAGGAACCAGACACCGGTATCGAGGCGCAGTATACCGGTAAATGGTGTCGGAAACCCGATCCTGCGGATGAGGGCGCCAACAGGCTGCCCGTCTGTTCTGCCTACCAGTTGCTGGCAAAGGCAGGGGTAAAATTCCTGGACGTGGGAGGCTCCTCCCGGGTGATATTCCCAGGTCCTTATGGATATACGGTAGATGAAGCGTATGCGCTGCACTACCTTATCCACCAGATCGGCCTGGAAGTGAAAGACCTTCCCGGTATGGACGCCCAGATTCTTGAGGGATGGTCTGCCAGACGGCATACCCAGATTGAGGAAGGGAAGCTGGTATACATATCACACCATATCGACTTCCTGGGCCAACAGACCAAGACCACCGACCCGCCCGATGGAAGTATCACCAACTAATTGACCAATGATATACTCCCCACAACCCATACTGCCTGATCTTTGGCATGATTATCAATGGCATGATTATGAGATTTGATTGGCTCGCTCCTTTTGATACCCCCACTCTGAATCTGGACGTACCTGTACTGGGCTACGTGGTAGCCGCGTTCTACCTGGTCCTTCTGGTGCTGGTGCTGGTGCGCCAGGTGCCCGGGCTTACCGGATTAACTGCACGCCAGTGGATTCTGTTTGCAGCCTGCCTGATCGTTGCTCCAGTGCTCACACGTGTCTTCATTGTGTCATTTGCCAGCTACTGGTTCAACAACGAGGTGCTTGTTCTTATCTGGCTGCTGCCAGTTGCCACGACGGCACTCTGGCTTGGTACTGCTCCAGCCGCGCTGGTGGGGTTATTTGCCGGGTTGGCCAGTGCCCTGCTGGGCAGTGGCCGGATCACCCAGCCGTTTGAGGTTGCGCTTCTGGGAAGCCTGGCTGGCTTTCTGCTTTCACAACGTTATGAAGGGCGAATTGCTCACTGGCTGCGCCAGCCGCTGGTGGGGATGCTGATCGGTGGGACGATCAGTATCTGGCCGCTTGAACTGCTGGGCCGATTCTCAACAGTTGATATCCCCGCTATTTCCAGCCTCGAACGTACTGCCTCAGCAGGCATCCCCCTGCTGCTCACCACATCAGCAAGTACGCTGATAGCCGGGGGTGCTCTTCAGGCCATTGTTGCCATCTGGCCAAAACTGCATCCTGAAAAAGGGGCAACTCTGGAGAAAGCGCCCTGGCGATCCCGGCTGAACCTGCGGCTTGCCTACCTGTTTGTGCCTGCCTCGATTTTTGTCATCAGCTTGCTCTTCAGCGTTGTGGCAATTACAACCTACAGGGTTGCCACAGGGCTGGTCATAGAGCAGATGGCACGTGATGCCAGCGTGTCTGCTGTCCAGATTCCCTCGTTCATCAATACTGGGCATGACCTGATCGCTGAGTTTGCCGGGCAGGAGACCCCGCTTCGGCTTGATGACCCTACCCTGCCTGACTACCTTGAGCATGAATTACAACGCCAGCCGTTTTTTGAGCAGATCGTCATTGTGGATCAGACATTCACCCTTGTGGCTGTGGTTCCTGATACGGTTGGGCTGCCATCTGGCCTGTATGATGAGGAGCTTGAGCTGGTAAACACCATCCTTCACGACCGGGGAGAAGGCTCAAGTGTGGTTTTTAAACCCGATGGGATTTCAGTATCAATGAGCTTTGCGGGTATCATACCGGGCCCTGGATTAGACGAGGTTGCCGGTGTGGTTATTGGTCGAACCACCCCAATCAGCAACTCAGAACTGGACACCACGGTTGCTGTGTTAAGCAGTATGGCGGCTTCCAGGGAGGGTTTTATCGTTGGGCCCGAAAACCGGGTTATCCTTCACCCGGATCAACCTGAATACCAGCAGCAGGTATTCTCGTTATCACAGGCATCGGAAATCCCGGATAATGGAGCGGGGTTTGCATACCGCCAGTACGAGCTGGACGGCACCCGCCAGCTGGTATACTGGCAGCCAGCAGCAGGGGACACAGGCTGGACGGTCGTGTTGACTGTCCCCAATGAGGTTGTCTTATCACTTGCCCTGCAAATTTCCCTGCCGACGCTCCTGATCCTGGTCGTTCTTGCAGCCGGCATTCTGCCATTGAGTATGCTGCTGCTCAACCGCATCACTGAGCCGGTTGAGCAGTTAGCGAATGCGTCAGACATGATGGCTGAAGGGCGGCTTGATCAGGCGATTGAGGTCCGGGGCGAGGACGAAATAGGCCGTCTTGGCCTGTCGTTTGAATTGATGCGCTCTCGACTGATGGAGCGGCTGGGCGAACAGGAGCGGCTGCTGAATGTCAGCCGCCGGGTATCTTCAACGCTTGAGCTATTCAGGGCCATGCCGCCTATTTTAAACAGCGCCCTGGATATCACCGGGGCTGTTGGCGTCCGGGTGGCGCTGCGCCGCGACGATTCGGACACCCTGCAAACCTACTCCGCAGGTGATGCAGCACCCTATATGGCGCCACTCGATCCTTATCTGGTGGACCTGGTGGAGCAGCGGGGGACAATTGTGATCAGCCAGCTGTGGCGGGCCAGCGGTGCGCTGGATACGACACATATCGATCCACGCTTGAAGGCGCTGGCCGCCTACCCGCTGCGCAGCGAGACATCCTTTCACGGTGTTCTGTGGCTGGGCTATGCGGAAGAACATGATTTCAAACAATCTGAGATGACCTTTCTTTCCACACTGGCCGGGCAGGCAGCGGTTGCTGTCGCCAACACACGCCTTTTTACTGCCGTAGAAGACGAACGCCGGAAGCTGGAAGCCGTGCTTACCAGCACCGCCGATGGTATGATTGTGGTCAGCAAAGACGGGCAGATTATGCTGCTCAACCCGGCGGCAGAGGAGTACCTGGATGTCCGGGCTGAACAGGCCGTCGGCAGCCGGGCAGACAAGGTGATCAAGTCACCGCTCCTGGCCAAGCTCATGACCGATTTCCAGGAGCCCGTAGCAACCCTCGAAATACCCTACCAGCCAGGGAAGACGCTCCTGGCGAAAACCTCGTCGATTGTCGGGCACGATGGCTCGGTAGGCGGTCGGGTGGCTGTGCTCAGGGATATCACACCGCTCAAGGAGCTGGATAACATCAAAACCGTGTTTCTGCGGATGGTTTCCCACGACCTGCGCTCGCCGCTCACCTATATGCGGGGGTATGCATCCATGCTGCCGCTGAGCGGCGCGTTGAACGAACGACAGATGGAAGCACTGGACAAGATTTACAACGGGGTAGAACATATTTCCCGGATGACCGAGCGCCTGACTTATTTGAGCCGCCTGCAGTTTGGTGAAGAAGCAGAGCTGGACCTGCTGCTGGTGGATATTGAGGATATTATTCGCGAGGAAACAACCCGTCATGCTGAACTGGCTAACCAGAAGAACATCACGCTTGAGGTTGATACCAGTGAAAAGCTGCCCCTGATCCTGGCGGATGGTATGTTATTCGGCCATGCAATAACCAATCTGGTGCAAAATGCGCTGAAATATACACCCGAAGACGGCAAAGTGACCGTCAGGGCCTTTATGGAAGACAGTAAACATATCGCAGTATCAGTGACCGATAATGGCATAGGCATTCGCAAAGAAGACCAGGAACGGTTGTTTGAGGCTTTTTACCGGGTACCCCAGTACGAAGATGACCCTCCTCGACCCACAGGCAGCGGCCTGGGGCTGGCCCTGGTCAAGGCGGTCGCCGAGTCACATGGGGGGCATGTCCGGGTGTCCAGCAAATTTAACAAGGGAAGCACATTCACCATTGCTCTCCCCATTCGTACCATAGACGATATTTAACTGCCCGGCGCGCCCATCTGATAGAATAATCACAGGCTGGCATACTCCGCCAGCCTGGTTTTTAAGGAGCCAGCGAATGACCATTCGTGTACTGCCATCCTCAGTTGCCAACCAAATAGCGGCGGGCGAAGTTGTTGAGCGCCCTGCTTCGGTAGTCAAAGAGTTGATAGAGAACAGCCTTGATGCCGGGGCAAACGAGATTGTCGTAGAAATCGAGCAGGGTGGGATAAGTCTGATCCGTGTTGCCGACAATGGCATTGGAATACCCTCTGCTGAGGTTCAACTGGCCTTTGAGCGTTATGCGACCAGTAAGCTGTGGGAATTGTCTGACCTGCTGCACCTTAATTCGCTGGGGTTCCGGGGAGAGGCGCTGGCCTCCATTGCTTCAGTCAGCCAGGTCACAGTGATGACGCGCCACGCTGGCGAGGAGGCTGGCACCCGCCTGAAACTGGAAGCAGGCGCTATCACCGACAGTGGTTTGATTGGCGCTCCTCAGGGAACCATTATCACTGTTGAAAACCTCTTCTACAATGTCCCCGCCCGCCTGAAATTTCTCAAGAAAGAAGTTACAGAACG
>JAFGNO010000125.1 GCA_016926985.1 Anaerolineae bacterium | reverse complement strand
TATTGATCCGGTTTATCTTCTTCCAGGCAGATTGGGAAGTTGTTTACTCCAATCCAGTTTTGTTCCTGATCGGCCAGTACCCACGCGAAGAAGCCTGGCGCACCGCCGCCGCATTGGGCCTGGTGATTGTTCTGGCCGTCGTTCATGCGCTGGTATGGAAGCGTTCTGGGATTGCCCGCATCGCCATAAGCATATTGTGGTTCCTATCATTCCCAACTATCTGGTTTCTCCTGGCAGGGTTCGAGAATTCAACCCTGCTGCCCCCGGTTCGTACCCAGTTGTGGAGTGGTTTGTTGCTCACCGTTATGTTGACGGTTGTCGGTATCGTTGTGTCTTTTCCTCTGGGAGTGCTGCTGGCACTTGGTCGGCGCAGCGACCTGATCATCACAAAGATATTGTGCACCATTTACATTGAGGCCATTCGAGGAGTTCCGCTGATCAGCATCCTGTTCATGTCTCAAGTGATGCTGCCTTTGTTCGTAGGCAACACCAATCTCGATGTTGTGATCCGGGCGATGGCCGGTGTAACACTCTTTAGTGCGGCATACGTGGCCGAAAATGTCCGGGGCGGCCTACAGGCTATCCCCAAGGGGCAGGTCGAAGCGGCCCAGGCGTTGGGCCTGAGTGCGCTGCTGGTCACCACGCTGATTGTGCTGCCGCAGGCGCTTCGCATCGTCATCCCGGCGATTGTTGGGCAGTTTATCAGCTTATTCAAGGATACAACGTTGGTCAGCATCATCACCCTGCTGGACCTGCTGGGTATTGCTGCCTCGGCTCTGGCACAGAAGCCTGAATACCAGTTCCATAAAACAGAGGTCTATTTATTCCTGGCTGTAATTTACTTCATCTTCAGCTATTTGATGTCTTCGGCAGCCCGGCGAATTGAGGCCACGACCAGTGCCATGGGCGGCACCCAGAAACTATAAGGGGAGAACACTATGAGGGAAGAACATATTCACCATGAAAGCCGCGTCCTCGACGAAGATATCATCATTGTCGATAACGTGAGCAAATGGTTTGGCGATTTTCAAGCACTTAAAAATGTCAGCACAACGGTTAAGCGCCAGGAGGTGGTGGTGATCATCGGCCCTTCAGGGTCGGGCAAATCGACCTTTATCCGCACCATCAACCGCCTGGAAGAGCACCAACGTGGCCGGATCGTCGTGGACGACATTGAGTTATCTAATGACATTCGCAATATCAATGCCATCCGCCGCGAGATCGGGATGGTTTTTCAGCAGTTTAACCTCTTTCCCCACCTGACCGTAATGCAGAATATCACGTTGGCCCCGATGTGGGTACGCCGACGTGCACGGCAGGAAGCCGAAACTAAGGCGTTGGAACTGCTGAAACGTGTCGGCATCCCGGAGCAGGCTAACAAGTATCCGGGGCAGTTATCGGGTGGACAGCAGCAGCGGGTAGCGATTGCCCGTGCGCTCGCCATGGAGCCGCGTATCATGCTCTTTGACGAACCGACATCCGCCCTCGACCCGGAGATGATCAAAGAAGTGCTGGACGTAATGAAGGAACTGGCATTTTCCGGTATGACAATGCTGGTCGTCACCCATGAGATGGGGTTTGCCCGTGAGGTGGCCGACCGGATTCTGTTCTTCGACTACGGTCAGATTGTCGAAGAGGGAACGGTGGAGCACTTCTTCACCAATCCACAGCATGACCGGACCAAGCTGTTCCTATCACAGATTCTCTAGACAACACGATTTTTGGCACCTGGCTGAGGAGAGAGGGGCTATCGAGCCCCTTTCTCATTTTGAGCGATAAATAGATGAGGCTCTCAAACTTTCTTTTCGAGCATCCTGCTTTGATCATCCTCCATACCCTGATCAAGTGGTCGGTTTGGCAGGGTAAGGCTATACTGCTAGCAGAAGGGAGGAGCTGCCTATGCTTGCCCGGTTTCGACAGGCAGTCCGCGATCTAACTTCACGTGCCTGGCTGCTGATCGGTGGAGCTGTATTGCTGCTGCTGATTCTTGTGGGCCTATCGCGTGAAGGATCAGGGGTATCAATTGAGGTTGCAACCTTAACCATTGGTGCGGCCAGCGCCCGGTCAAATGCTGACGCACCGACCATCTCAGCCCGATTGACGCAAACCCCACCGGAGAGTATTTTGACACAGGCTGCACCGACATTCGCTTTACTCGGACAGCAGGAGATTCAGCAATTTGCTGCATCAGCTCGTGCCAGTTCGGAACTCAGCCAGCTTGATTGGGGAGCGGTTCAAGCCGTTGGCTTACCCAACACCCCGGAATGCGGAGACTTTCGCACAGCCTGGGCCTCTGCTCAACCCAATGAAGCGGCTTCGCTGACCTTGTTTTTTCCGGAATTAGTCACTCCAACCGGCTTATTAATCTACGAGACCTATAATCCCGGTTCCATTATCCGTGTTATTTTTACCGATGTATATGGTGAGCTACATACTCTCTATGAGGGAGAGCCTCAATCTCGCCCCTCATGTCCGTTTACTCTGGCGCTTGCCGTTGGTGACGCAGATTATAAAGGCAACACCGTGACAATTTATATCAATCAGGCCGCCAGCACTGGCGGGTGGAATCAAATTGATGCTGTTCAATTGATCGGCACAAAGTAAGCGTGATCAAACGTAATTTGTCATTTTTACTTCGAAAAGCTTGCAGAAAGTACATTTCTGTATAAGATATGAGGAAGCACTCGCTCACATGCAACCGAGGCAAACATGTCTTCTGATAAACCTGAGCAACCTAAACGCCCAATTGTTACCGGTAAGTTAGACGCCAACCAGAAACGTGCCATTATTGTTCCGGCTCTGGGGAGTTTTGGTACACGCTTTTCATCAACCGAGGTGATTTATCACCCGGTTCCATATAACTATAAGATCATTCAAGACCCGACCCCCTGGCGTGTCTTGTTAAAATTTGGCGCACCGGCTCCGCGTATTGTTGTTGGGCTCGATATTTACGGCGATGTGATCATCGGACGTGGTTCAGATGGGCCACAAAGCCCGGATATTGACCTGTCCAACCTCGACGCGCTGGCCCTGGGGGTTTCCCGGCGGCATGCCCTTCTGCGACCAACACAGAACAAACTATTCCTGATCGATCTGGACAGCACCAACGGAAGCTATGTGAATGCCATCCCTGTCGGTCGGGGCATGGC
>JAFGNO010000124.1 GCA_016926985.1 Anaerolineae bacterium | reverse complement strand
TGATGATAAGGGCGAAGGCACTCTGCACAGCAGAGGTTAACGGTTTGCACCATACCAACTGAGCACAGGGGGTTGTAGACAGGAAACCTTGCCTGCGTAAAATGCTCAAGGTCAAACCTCCTGGTTTGCACTCGCGCTGTCTTCGGACAGCGGGCCGCAGTCAATCGGCCGTACGTCCCGGATGCGAGGGCGACTTCCAGCCGGTAGTAGTTGACGTTATTAAACCCTGAAGATTATTTTATGGATGGCGACAATCCATCACAGCAGGTTTGACAGGCGACTTTATGCACCGCCTGTCACTTTTCTTTCGCTTTGAGCACCTGTGTGAGTTCAGCATGATTTAGGTCAACCCTCAATTTTCGTGCCATCAATTGCGCTGTGTTGACAATATGGAGCGCACCCCCTATACTCAATGCATTGTTTATCTCGACAGTATATCCTCACCAGATATCGATTTCCCCTGAACTGCCATTACGGATAATCCCGAACGGCTGGCATTAGCGGTAGAAATCCCGGCGTTTGTTTGGGCTGTGTGTATGCAGGAATCCGATTCTCCTGCCTCCTGATGACGCGCTGCTGAAGACCTGCAATACAATCATTGATTCTGGATAGAGGCAATTCCATAAAAATGGGGTTGCCCACAAGTATATTTAAAGGAAGTTTTGGAACGATAATTATGACAAAAGATTTACGTATTATTCCCCTGGGTGGACTGGGGGAAATTGGCAAGAACATGACCGTCTTCGAATATGGCAGCAACCTCATGGTTGTGGACTGTGGCGTCATGTTCCCTGAAAACGACATGTACGGCATCGACCTGGTGCTGCCGGATTTTACCTACATCATCGAAAACCAGGACAGGCTGCGCGGCATTGTGCTGACACATGGGCATATGGACCATATTCTGGCCCTCACCTACCTGCTGCGCGAAGTGGAAACGCCAGTGTATGGAACACCTCTCACACTGGGTATCGTTAAACGGCAGTTGGAGGAAAAGAATCTCAAACACCGCGCTGACCTGCGCACTCTGCTGCCCGGCGAAGGCATCCATATTGGGCCTTTCAAGATTAACCCGTATGCGGTTGCACACTCGATCCCGGATGCAGTTGGGCTGGTCATCGAGACCCCGGTTGGCAGGGTAGTTCACACCGGCGACTATAAATTAGATGAGACGCCCGCCGGCGGCACCCGTACCGATATGGAGACTCTCAAACGGCTGACAAAGGATGGCGTGCTGGTGATGTTGGGCGACAGCACCAATGCCGACAAGCCGGGCCGCACTGAAACCGAGCAGGTGGTAGCTGATACACTCGACAGCTTGTTTGCTGACGCTCATCAGCAGCGAATCATCATTGCAACCTTCTCGTCGCTTCTGGCGCGCATCCAGGAGATTGCCAGGCTGGCGGAAAAGCACGGGCGCAGGCTGGCCATTACCGGGCGAAGCCTGCTGGAGAATACCGGCCTGGCGCGTGAACTGGGCTACCTCGATATCCCAGATCAGGTGCTGATGGACATTGGCGATCAAACAGTGCCCGCCGACCGGCAGGTGATCCTGGCGACCGGGTCACAGGGTGAACCAAGTTCGGCCCTTAACCGGATGGCCAACGGCGAACACCGGGATATCAAGGTGAACAGCGGCGACCTGATCATTGTGTCGGGTGGTACCATCCCCGGCAATGAGGAAGATGTGGGCCGGATGCTCAACAAGCTCTTTGAGCGCGGCGCCAATGTCATCTACGGCGCGCTGGCCAAGGTGCACGTATCGGGCCACGGGTCACGTGATGAGATCCGCATCATGCTGGAGGCAATCAAGCCCAGGTTTTTGATCCCTGCCCATGGCGAGGCGCGCCATCTGCACCTGCACGGGCAGATCGCGCAGGAGGCGGGCATGCGCCGCGATGAGATCTTCATCCTCAAGAACGGCGCGCAGTGGGTGACAGATGGTCACAGGGCGTGGACCGAAGAGTCGCTGGCCCTTGATGACGTTTTCGTTGACGGGCGGCTGGTTGGCGAGATTGGCGAGATTGTAATGCGCGACCGGCAGCGCCTATCTCAGGACGGATTTGTAGTGGCGCTGATCCCGGTCAATGGCAGGAATGAGCTGGTAGGCGAGCCACAGTTTGTGAGCCGTGGCTTTGTGTACCTCAGGGATGCAGGCGATCTTCTGGAAGCCGGGCGTGAAGAGGTGAAGCGCCACTACCGGCGAGGCTCGCACGACCTGCGCCATTTAATGGAGAACTTCTTCTACGAGCACACCCGCTCACGTCCGGTTGTTCTGCCAAGGTTCATTCAGGTGTAGTTGTGTTTGAGACTGACCAGGGCGTCAAGTGAGGGCGAGGTTACAGACCAGAGCAGGTTATGCGACGCTCCCGTATAGACTGAACAGACCCGTTGGGAAAAACACGACGCATCCCACCGGATCATAAGACCTGTCTATAAACAGCCATAGAAAAGCCGACAGCCTGATTGGACATTTAACACTTACGATTAAACCAGAAATGACCTATAGTGAGTGCTGATGGGCAACGAGGTGCTTGAGTTGGCCTGTTATCCATCAATATGCCGCCCAGTCCCAACAAAGTGGGAAATGCTCAAAGGGCTGCAGTAGTTCACTCACTCACGTATTTTACGAAAGTCTCCTTTCTTCATTGACAGTGCCGGCCCCGACCTGAGCCGGCACAGTCATTTATCCGATACTCTGATCAGGATTCAGCCATGCGCAGGATGTCTGCATTGGAGGGGTCGTGGACAAAGCCCCAGAAGGCGTCCACGGCCCGGTTTGCCTCGCGGACATTCTTCTGCACCATATAGACATGTCGCTGAAGGCTGAAACCGGCTACCCGCACTTCGATGATTGTCCCCATCTTGAGCGCCGCAGCAGCCGCGCTGTGCGAAACAAAAGATATACCAAACCCGTCCTCAACCGTCTTGACAATTGCCTCAGCGTTGCCTAATTCCATGAAGATATTCATATCATCCAGCACAATATCATGCTTCCCCAGTTCGGCAAGCATGACCTGGCGGGTGCCTGAACTGGGCTCGCGTATCAGGAAGCGTTCCTCCAGCAGTTCGGAGGGATCAATGTACGCCTGCTCTGCCCAGCGATGACTGGCAGGCACGATCAGAATAATATGGTCTTCAAAGAAAGTCTGGCATTTCAACTCTGCTTTGCCACATACGTCATAGCTCACCACTCCCAGATTCGCTTCAGACTCCAGCAGCCTGGGCACAACATCCTCTGAAGTGCATCGCATAATAGACACTCTGACATTGGGATGGCGATTGCAGAAGCGCGCGGCATACTTGGGGAGAATATATTTACCTGTTGTGGTGCTGCAGGCGATCCGGATATTCCCGGCAATCTGGCCTTGCAGTGATTCCATCATCTGTTCCAGCTCTACCGCCTGCCGGATGAGCTTCCGGGCGCGAGGGAGCAGCAGCAGCCCGGCTTCTGTGAGGCGAAGGCCGCTGCCAGACCGGTCAAAAAGCTCAACCCCAAGACCCACCTCAAGCGCCTTGATATGGTGGCTGATGGTTGGCTGGGAAATATGCAGCTGCCGGGCAGCCTCTGAAAAGTTCAGGCTCTCCGCTGCATGTAAGAATGCCTGGAGTTTCAACAGATCGATCAAGAGACTCCCCCTGATAAGTTCATCATTCTACGATCCCAGGTGCCGCTGACGGGCCAGATGTGTGCCTCTGTCCGCCTGAAAGACAACCATCAGTTCTGCCGGCGTGGCCATCGCGTTGCGGAAGCAGTGGGGCCGTGTGGCCTCAAACAGCAGGCTGTCACCGGCTTCCAACCTGTAGACCCGATCCTCAACGCAGTATTCTATCTCGCCTTTCAGGCAAAAAATAAACTCTTCACCCGGATGCCTGATTGGCTGGTCTAAATTGCTGGCGCCCGGCGCAACCGTCATGAGGAATGGCTCAAGCTGCTGGTTTCGCAGGCCAATCCCCAGGCTGTCCATCTGAATACCGCCGGATTCTGAGCGGAGCCGGTGTGCGGGCCTGATGTGCACTACCGTCAGTTCCTGCTCCTGCTCAAAAAAGTCTGTTATCGGGATTTCCAGTCCTGCCGCCAGAAGATGCAGAGAAGAAACAGTTGGCGAGTTCTCCCCACGCTCGATAAGGCTGATCGCGTTGATGGAAAGACCACATCGCTCAGACAGGGTCCGCAGAGAAAATCCCTGCTGCTCTCGAATCTCACGTATTCGTTGACCAACATCAGGCGCCGTTGATTCCACCATGTTTCCTGACCTTCCTCTGCGTTACAAACCCGCCGAACAATTTACCACAATAGTTGATAGGCGTACATTATAGTGGTAAAATCTGGTTTAGGAAAACATTTGGTCGGGTCCGTGCATCGACCCTCGCGCTTTCGGGTCCTGCGCCGATCACGAATGAGTGCGGACAGCGCCACCCAGTATATATCAAAAATTAGCGTCAGGATAAAATCGATGTCCACAGGAATTTCCAAATCCCAGATACACAGGGCTCTCAGCCAGGTCAAACACCCCGAGCACGAGGATAAGAGCATCGTTGAATTGGAGATGATTCCCCAAATTGAAGTAGATGGCGATCAGGTGACCGTTAAGCTTGCGCTGCCGTTCCCAAACGTCCAGATAGCCGGTGATCTAATGGACCGCATCCATCAGGCGATAGGCAGCCTGGACGGGAATCTCCAGGTACAGATTGATACGGTGCAGATGGAGCCGGAGAAGAAGGCGGCTTTCATGTCCCGTATTCTGGGCAGGGAGTCTGCCGCCCCTCGTCCACGGATCCGGCAGGTGGTGGGGGTCATGAGCGGCAAAGGCGGCGTGGGCAAATCGTCGATAGCCGGTCTGCTGGCTGCTGCCCTCCAGCGTGATGGCAACCAGGTTGGCGTCCTCGATGCCGACATCACCGGGCCAAGCATCCCAAAGCTGTTTGGCGCTCACCAGCAGCCTGAGTCCAGCCTCCAGGGAATTCTTCCGGTCGAATCGCGTACCGGGATCAGGTTGATGTCCATCAACCTCCTGCTGCACGACGAGGGACAGCCCGTTGTCTGGCGGGGGCCTTTGATTGGGCGAGCCATTGAGCAGTTCTGGAGGGACATTGTCTGGGGGGAGCTTGATTACCTGATTATTGACCTGCCACCGGGCACTTCGGACGCTGCGCTGACAGTATCCCAGATACTCCCGGTCAAAGGGTTTATCATGGTGATGTCTCCACAGGACCTGGCTGGAATGGTGGTCCGCAAAGCAGCCCACATGGCGACCCAGCTTGGCATACCACTGATTGGGCTGGTTGAAAATATGAGCCATATCGTTTGCCCGGAGTGTGGCGCTGTTATCAACGTCTTTGGCCCCAGCCGGGCACAGGAAACCGCGCAGCAAATTGGCGCGGAACTGCTGGGGCGCATGCCACTGGACCCCGATCTGGCGGTGCTGTGTGACGCCGGGCAGATTGAGGATTATCGCAGCGATGCATTTGACGAGATATCCCGCAGTATTCAGACCCGGTTTGGGCAGCCGGGTGCTTGAACCAGTCCATAAAATCATCGTGATTGGGCCCACTTATGGATAAGACGCCTCGCAAACCCGCTGGATGGCTCTTCTTTGCCCTGGCAGGCATCCTGCTGGTGGCCATGTTTGGGCTCATGTTTGTTGTCAGCAGCCCGGACAGCATCCCCCTGCTGAGATACGCAGGATGGGCCGTGTGGGCGTTTGGCCTTGTGCTGCTCCCCATGCCCCGGATTCACTTTATGCGCCGGGGGAGTGTTCAAAGTAGGAAGGACTACACCCATACAACAGTGCTGGTTGACAGTGGAATCTACGCCATCATCCGGCACCCTCAGTACCTGGGCTGGCTGTTGATGTATCCGGCCATGATGCTCTTTACCGGGCACTGGCTGTTTGTCCTGCTGGGGGCATCAGGGATGGCCTGTGTCCTGCTGTTCACCCGGCAGGAGGAACAGCGCCTTATCGAGCGGTTTGGCGATGAGTATCGCCTCTATATGCAGCGTGTTCCAGCGATGAATATCCTCCTTGGCCTGGTACGTTTTCTGCGAAGAAAGAAAGAAGGCAAGTGATGAACTATGTCTTTGGCCCGGTTCCCTCGCGCCGGCTGGGACAGTCGCTTGGGATCGACACCATCCCACTCAAGACCTGCAACTGGAATTGCGTGTACTGCCAGCTTGGGCGCACCCAGCCACTGATCAACGAGCGCAGAGAATATATTCCACGCAAAACCATCCTGGCCCAGGTGCGCGATGCGCTCGCCGCGCACAGGCCCGGCGATATCGACTGGGTGACATTTGTTGGTTCGGGTGAGCCAACCCTGCACAGTGGCATTGGCTGGCTGATCCAGGAGGTGAAGGCGGCGGGCAGTCTGCCAGTTGCAGTGATCACCAATGGATCGCTGTTGTACCTGGCGGAAGTTCGCGATGCGCTGGCGGCTGCCGATGCCGTGATGCCCTCGCTGGACGCGGGTACGGTGGAGCTGTACCGGCGCATCAACCGCCCTCACCCGGAAGCGACCTTTGAACGGCTGGTCGACGGGCTGATCGCCTTCCGGCATCAGTATGGCGGAAAACTGTGGATCGAGGTCATGCTGGTGCGTGGACTGAACGACACCGAACCGGCGCTTCAGGATATTGCCGCCGTGCTGCGGCGGGTCAATCCAGAC
>JAFGNO010000123.1 GCA_016926985.1 Anaerolineae bacterium | reverse complement strand
GCCGTGCTCACACCCAACCCCTGCTGTCCATAATAGTAGTCAACGATATTTCTGGAATTGGGCTCGGCGAGTGAGAGGATAGCCAGATCAACCAGCGCAAGGGATACCTCGGCATCCACAGCCTCACCCTGGTAATCCCGGGTTTCAATGGTATAGGTCACCTGCTCGCGCGGGCCAACGGTCTCTCTGTCCGGCGTCACCGACAGATCGATCACCTGCTGGACGGGGTCGATATTGATCTGGACCAATCCCATCCGGAAAGCCGGTATCGGGTTGGTCTCGTCCACGCCTTTGATGATCACCACCGAGACATAGGCTGTTGGCGCGTGCTCGGCGGTGATGGGAAGACGATAAACAGTCGAATTGCTCTCCATGGTGATAACTTCGTGAGAGATCACGTCACCACGCTCAACCGTAACCAGGGCCTGTACGGCCCCCTGGAAGGGGCTGGCAATCAGGATTTCCGCCGTATCGCCGGGCTGGTAGAGATCGCTGTCCGCGACCAGGTCGATGCGGTTGTTGTTCGGCTGGCGCCAGATCACATACCGGCCAGAACTGACCCAAACATGGGCGCTGGATACCTGCCTGTTCCTGGATGGATCGGTGACTGTTGCCCTGATCTTGTACGTGCCACCCTCCTCAGGCGTAAAGGAAACCCGGCCTTTTCCATCCGCATCAGTGGTGATAGTCGTCGGGCCATCCACCACAATTTCCTCCAGGTCCCACACCCACTGGGTGCGGCCTGACTCATCCTCTTCCTGAACAGAACTCCAGCGCAGTTCAACCAGTTCAACCAACACATCCTGGTTGGCAACAGGGGTGCTGTCCCAATCCACAACAATGATATCCGCCGGGAGCACCTCTCCAGCTTGCCCCACGAAGTTATCAGGACTGACCCCGGCATAGTACTGCCCGGCATGGACCTGGACGCTGGTGCGACCAGCAACCGTCCGGCTGGTGACATCCTCGACGACTGCCTCAATTGAGAATAACTGGCTGGGAACCTCAGTATCCAGCACAGCAGGCAGTTGGATGACAAACTCCCCGTTGGCATCGGTGGTGCCAGTGCCATCCGCAATGAGTTCGCCATATCCACCATAATAGGAGTCCCAGTAAGACCAGTCAAAGGTGTAATCGTAGAAGCTGTAGCGGCCAGGCCCTGAATACCGGAAGTAATAGTCATCGGACAGCACCGACCAGGATACAGGCGCATTGCCAACTGCTCCTCCAGAGAAGTATTCAGCCCGGACCGTCACCTCGATAGTATCGCCTGACACAACCCGCTCGGACAGCGCCTCCAGGGTGACCTGGAACTCCGGTTTGCGGTATTCAGCGACCTGGAAACCCAGTGACTCAATATGCTCTTCGGTGCCAACGTTCATTGTGTAGTAGCCCAGGTCGGCTTCAGCATCCAGTGTAAATGAGCCGCTAACCGTGCCCATTTCATTAACCGGAATATGCTCCAGGTAGACCAGATCACCCCGGCTGTTATAGATATTGACACTGACAACCGCATCAGGGATCAGCGAATAGGTGACATCATCTACTCCCCTGAGGATGCCTTTGAAGTAGACCGTCTGCCCGCTGCGGTATATTGGGCGGTCAGTGTACAGATACATACTGTACGGCTGAGGGCTGTAATCCGTGGCAATTGAGCCAAACTCCCAGGGCCCAATCCCCTCAGTCCAGGACGTACGGGCCAGCGCGTAGACCCCGCCGCTGTCAACCAGCGCATACTGCCGCTCCCACAGGTTTTCCAGGCGAGGATGGGTCAGGATAACGGTTCCATCGGGGTTGGTAAACTGCTCTGCGACCTTGGTCATAGCATCGTTGTACAACTGCACGGTTGCGCCCTGAACCGGCTGACCCGTTCGCAGATCGGTCACCCAGACAAAGGTTTCGTCCTGGCTGGTCTTCACGGTCAGGTTAGCGGTGACTACCACCATCAGGTGGCGCAGGTCGCCCTCGATTTCCGGGGCATCGGCAATCAGCAGGTACACGCCAGGCGCAAGGCTGCCACCCCGGTCTGAGACAACCGGAACCCTTGTATAGGCTACCTCGTTCAGCGGGGCCGTGGCGTCCACCGACCAGGTGCGCACCACAGCGTTTTGGTTAGGCCAGTAATCCCGCAGGCCATACCAGGACTCAGAGAGGCTCACAAACTCGGTCAGCGTGAGACGGGAGAGTGTGAAATCGACCCGGCTGACGTTGCGATGCTGGAGGAAAAGCTCCGTTGTACGGCTGGCATCATAGACGCCGTACAGGTCGGTGACGTTAAAGCTGACCCAGGGCTCCAGCGGACCGGTGCTGAACTGCCAGGATACTGGATCGGTGATGGTGTTTCCATAAGGATCGGCAGCGCCTGGCAGCAGCGTCACCTGGTAGGTGGCGGACGGCTCAATCTGGACGCTGACGTTCCAGGAATAGTCATAGCTGTTGTAGTAAAAATAGGCATCGTCAGGGAGCGCCGGCGTCACAACCAGCAGGTCTTCCAGCGTATCCTCGTCCATGGGGGCTGAGAAGACAATTTTCAGCCCGTCCCAGACATAGTTATTGGCGCTGCCATCACGCGGGTAAAGCTGGGTTACATACGGCGGCAGCACGGTATCGAATGACCAGCTTACTTCTCGTCCCAGCAGGGCACTGCCACTGGCGCTGCGCGCATCAGCCGAGATGACCACAGTATAGGTGCGGCCCAGTTGAAGAAGCCCGGAAGGCACAAAGGTCATTGTCCGGTTGTTATCGCTCCATTCAAACTGCCCGCTTGCAATATCCACGCCTGATGAGAGTAAAAAGCCCTGCTCAACAGACGCGGTGTCCATCGGCTGATTGAATTCAACCACCACCGGCGTATCAAGTTCGACATCCGAGGCGCTGCCCGGGTCCACCGCAATGACATCCGGCGGCAGGGTGGTAAACTCCCAGGTAAAGGTATCGGGCAGCAGCCCGCCGGTCTGGTCTTCAAGTCCTGCCGGAACGGATGCCGTGTACGTGGTTGAGCCTGCCAGTGGTTCAGAAGGATGCCACTGAAAAATGCTGGTATTTACCCATTCACCACTCCCCGGTATTGACGGAGAGAAGGTCACCGGAACGGTAAACTCCGGGCTACCCGACACGGTAGTCAGGGGCACAACAGGTCGGTTGAAGATCACGGTGATAACGGCATCGGTTTCAACCGCATCAGCGCCATCAGCCGGAATGACCTCGCTGACGGACAGAAAGCCAACCGTCTCAACCTCGACATTGACCGCCTCTTCAAATCCCAGCCCATTTGAGGCAGTAGCCACGGTGCTGATGGTAACAGTATAGCGGGTTGCCCGGTTCAACTGGCCTCGCTCAGGTGTGATTCGAAGCGTGGAATCATCGACCCAGGTTGTATCCACTTCAAGCGGCGGCGAGATGGAAAGTGCATGCTCAACCGACAGGCTGTCCATCGGCTGGTCAAAGTAAATGTCGATGCTGCCATCCAGAGGAAGTTCTTCGCCGGAATAGGGACGGTGCAGAACAACTTTGGGATGGGTTGGTGGCAAAAGGGCCACATCGATGGTTGGCGTGCCCCCCGGCTCAGCTGTCTCATCGGCTGACTGCCCGGCAAGCCCCGGCACAGAACAGGCGACTATACCCAGCGCCATAAAAATCAATGCCCACCGGATGGCAGGCATTTTTGTTATCCGGTTTAGAGTGTGAACAAGCCTCTTGCTCATAACAAATAACCCCCTTTGCGGCCTGGGCTGCCACTTGCGATCAACAATGTGCTGCCTGAAATATGCAAAAACGGTGTGCCATCTTCGATATTGCCGCTGATGTAAAATGTGTCAACCTCAGTCGGCGACAGATCTAAAATTTCGCCTACAATAAACTGCCATGACCATTCAAAGAGCAGATCATCCCGGCGCATAAAACCACGGCTGTTCTCAACAACAAACAGCTCGGCCCTCTCAGCATCCACATGAAGCGCAGCGTGAGATGGATTGAAGAACCCATAGTGCTCCCGGACAATTGCCTTCACAAATGTGTCAAAAATCAACTGCGCCAGAACGCGCTGCAAGGTCAACTCATCTGTTTCTGCAAGGTCTTTTATTGTATCCAGCTTCGACCCAGTACTCATCAACCACCTATCTCTCAACAGGATACCTGTATTATAGTCCACTGCCTGTAGAGGAGCAATCAGCTATCGTCCGGGGAAGCTGGGAGAAACCAAATGCATCCGAGCCAGCCTGTAAGCCGCGTTCTGTCCAGAACAGGCTCACTGCCTGTCCCTGTGCGATCATCTCTCTGCGACGCATGTTACCATGCGCCTCCAGCAGCCTACCCGGAACTCAGATGGTGCGGGCCGCACCTTGTCCCTGCTTGGCCTTGCTCCCGGTGGGGTATGCCTGGCCACCCGTGTCGCCACGGATGCCGGTGTGCTCTTACCACACCGTTTCACCCTCACCCGGCAGCCTACAAAGTAGGCCAGCCGGGCAATACACCTCTCTGTTGCACTTGCCACGAGTCACCTCGCCTGGCCGTTAGCCAGCACCGTACCCTGCGGAGCGCGGACTTTCCTCAGGCAGCAGAAACCGCCCGTAATCGCCCGGCCAACTCGGATGCAACTCTATTATACCTTTTAAGAGAACACCGGGCGTGATTTAACGGGCTTCGCAGGACAAAGGCTGTGATAAAACCAACTGAGGATCGATCACTGGTTGCCGGAAACTGTCCCTGATGAGGATAGGATGGGCAGAATCCCGGTCGGATAGAGCACCTGTTTCCCATCCAGAAAATCCTGTACAGGTACCCAGAGCGCCCGGCGCTCACCTGGAGCAAGATCAATGCGCGGAAATTCCTCAACGTTGTAGTGATCCCCATTCACCAGCCGTGCTTCATAAAACAGCACGACTTCGTGGCCCATTACGTCCTGATAGGTGAACAGGTTCTCGATCACCGCAAGCCGCCGGACAACCTCAACCACGACTCCCAGTTCTTCGTCCAGTTCGCGGACAATGGTCTCGTCGCCCCGCTCCCCGAACTCAACCGTCCCGCCGACGGGTCGGTAAAAAACCTGCCGCTCCACCGGATCGCAGATTTCAGAAACAAGGATTGAGCTACCTCGCCAGATGATCGCCTGTGCAATAACACGAGGCAGCTTTCTGTGTTTTACCGGCCTGTTAATGGCTCATCTCCCTGTTTCTTCAGCAAATTATCTTTGACCAGAGCTATTACCTGGCTGACGGTGCGCCGCTCCAGCAACAAGATGACCGCTCCAAATACGACTGTGGCCAGTACGCCTTTCACCAGCAGGCTTACCACCACGCCAGTGGATAATACTGTGCCAAGCACGTATATCAGCGGGGATAACAGGATGGTCATCACCAGCGGGAGTGCATACATGGCAAACAGACGGGATGGTATCTCCCGCCGGACATACAGGTGAGAGGCAATCACACCCAGGACCATCATCCCACTCACCGCCAGCGATGCCCCAACAGCCCCCCGGTTCAGTACCGCCAGCGGCCCCACCGCCAGCAGGAATACGGCCTGCACCAGATACGCTGTGCGCACGGTTTTCTCTCTGCGTAAAGCAGTCAGCAGCTGGGCATTATTCTGGAACAGGGGACGCCCCAGCACAAACAGAAACATCCAGCGCACCAGGGATGCCGAATCCTCCCAGCCAGGGCCAAGCATGATAGCGACGATTTCCTCGGAGGCAGCCAGGATAACGATGCTCGACCAGGCGACTATCCGCATCAGCAGCCAGGTCGTGAGGTGGTAGGTGCGGGTCAGCACATCGCATCCAACTGCAGCAGCCTGTGAATACATCGACAGGGCAATCCCCCCAATGACCCCGGCAAACACGTCCATGGGCATTTTGGCCAGCGAATAAGCTTTACCATAAAAGGCGGCTGGCCGGACCCCTTTTATGAAACCCACCAGCCAGTCATCAAAATCAAAGGTGATCTTGCCCAGCAGTCCGCTGGTCCAGAGCGTGAAACCAAAGGACAGGATATCGCGGATGATGTCGCGATCCCAGAGCGCAGCAGGCTTCCAGCGCACAACAATCCAGGCCCCTAATCCCAGAACAACAACCGGCACAGCCGTATCGACAACCAGCGCTATCAGCGGGTAGCCCAGCAGCGCCATGGTCACGGCCAACCCCAGCCCGGCAATTGTCCCAGCCAGGGTCAGACGCGCAATCACGTCCTGGCGGATATCCCGGTGCAGGATATAGAGCGGTGTGGAGGTTATCCCGAATACCAGCCGAATGCCCAGCAGGGCGAAAATAACCGGCCAAACGCTCTCGCCGGATTCGGCGATCCCCATGCGGGGAAATACCCAGCAAAGAATGCCTGCCAGCAGCAGCCCTATGAGCGCCGTCCCGGTTTCAATGACCCACTGCCCGACCAGCCGAGCCCGGTTTCCTTTGGTGTCAGCGAGGACAATGGGACGAAGCTCCATACTGAACACACTGAGGAAGGAAACAGTTGCCATCGAAAAGGTAAGCACACCGTGGTAAGCCGGGTCGATGATCCGGGCGAGGATAAATGTCCTGACCAGCCCGATAGCAAGCAGCCCATACTGCGTGACGCCAAGAAAAGCGGCGCCCCGGAGCACCATGTGGGCAAATCTTCCGGGAAGAGTTGGTGTTTCAGTCATGGATCAGCACACGAGACTGGCAAAAGGATCAATACAGACTGCTATCAACCCGGCTATCGTACCCCAAAGATGGGTTATTCAGCTAATTTGAGCAGATCGTGAATGTGAGCAGCGAGGGCTTTCCCATCAACCGGTTTGGTGAGAAAGAGGTCCACCCCGGCCCTCTCGGCGTAATCCCGCAGGGCCAGCTGGGTATGCGCAGTGAGGAAGATCACCGGCATTCTACGGGATGCCCTCTCCTCGTCGGCGCGGATTGCGTCCACCACTGCGTAGCCATCCAGGTCCGGCATCGCAATGTCAATAACAGCAATATCGGGCTGGTTTTCGCGGCAGATCGCGATCCCGGTGCTCCCCATGGAGGCGATCATTACTTCCATCCCCGCAGCAGTCAGGGACATCTCAAGCAGTTTGAGGATGGTGAGATCGTCATCGATGATCAGGACACGAACAGGCATGGGTACGCCCCACAATTATTAATCAGATAACAGTCCGGGTTCAGGTGAAATTCGCGCCACGTAGATATACCAGACCCCCAAGAGCAGCATGTAGATATTGCCTATCCAGAGCACAATACGCCAGCCCAATCTGAAGGGCAAAGCCATAAGCAGGATGATGGTGAGCAGGACAACCGGGCCTTCCGCCATTGCGGCGGCAAAATACAGCGCGGGGGCCCCCAGCCGGCTCTGCGCCACATGATACGTCTGCCAGGCTGCAAAGAGCAGATAGCCCGCGCCAATAAGCATATAGACCAGCGGCGGGGCCAGCCGCTCACGTCCCAGCACGCGATCCACCAGCCCGGGGAAGATGATCAGCACAAAGGCCAGGAACCAGTTGAGCAGCGTGTCGCCAAAGAAGAGACGTTTCAGCGTAAAACGTCGCGCAGCCTGCGGGTTCATTGTGGATTCCTCCGAAGAACATTCCCTTCTGACAGTATAGCACGGCTGGCCCGACAGGTATGTAACAGTGTTATTCCATTTGTGAGAAATCAGCGGCTTGAGTTTTGGACAAGTGAGCACCTGACTGGTACAATCTGCGCTCGACCTTATGACTTACAGGAGGTGCTGTTTGGCAAACACCAAATCGGCCAAGAAACGCATTGAACGGAATGAGCGTCGCCGGATACGTAACCGGTATCACCTGACCCGCTCGCGCAGCTATGATAAAAAGGCGCGCGCGACCCTGACATCGGGTGATGTTACCGAGGCTGAAGAAGCAATCCGCCTCGCGGTGAAAGAACTGGACCATGCAGCCAGCAAGGGCGTGATCCACGCGAATAAAGCATCAAGGCGCAAATCCCGGTTGATGAAACAGTTGGAAGAACTGAAGGCTGAATCCAGGTAAAAGGGCGGCTTGCTTCAGGCTGCCGCCCATGATGGTTTCAGTCAATCACACGCCGGACAGGCGTGTTTTTGATTCCCCGTGGGATCTGTTATTTGTTCTCATCCGGCTCAGGGTCAAAATAATAGCCCTGCCTGCGGATGGTGCGGATATAAACCGGTGCTCTGGGGTCGGGTTCAATCGCCTGGCGTACCCACCGTACATGGACATCCAGGGTTCGCGTGTCCCCCATATAGTTGGTATCCCAGACCTGCTGCATAAGGAATGCCCGGTCAAGGGTTTTGCAGGGATGACGCATGAATACTTCAAGAAGCTGTGCCGCTTTGGGAGTCAACCGCGACTCATTATCACCGACCCGAACAACCCGGGTCTTTTTGACAAACTGAACGCTGCCTACCTGCAAAACATCGGTTCGATCAACCGGCCACAGGCGGCGGATCCGGTTCACCAGTTTTCGTGCCGTAAAAGGTAACCTGAGCGTCACATCGCAGGTGGCATCAGCCCCATCATCGACCGGATCGTTAGGCTGGCAAATATGGATAATCGGGGACTCACAGGATCGATTCAGGCTTGCGCAGATCCGTTTGCCGCTTGACCCCAGTGATGCGGCATTGAGGATGACGACAACGGGTGATAACCGGTCGGCGGCCTCAACAGCCAACTTGCCGGTTGTGAATACCTCGACATGATACCCTTTACGTATCAATGCCTGAGCAAATGATGGGGCTCTGCCGCCTCCCCGTTCGATCAGTAAAATTGTCTCCTCAGACATGTTTCGATTATAGTCATGATGGCTTTAAGAGCACAAATGAGGTAAGCACCACCCGGAAGTTGCATTGAGCATCGGAACATCGCCAGATATAAACGTCCAGATAATGCCCTGGACAGAGAGCAGGTCAGGCATGGACGCTGCTCTCGCCCGGCAATCAATTACCGGGCTATTTCCAATGGGCCTGAAAACCTTCAGCCAGGGAATACCATTCCCGGCGGCGGCGGTATTGTCCAAAACGTTTTCTGATATGCTATAGCTATACCGATCACGTCCCAGGACCGAAATTCAACTGCCATGACCAAGCCGACCGCTCAAACCAGAAAATTTCCCTTCCACAACACTCTGTTGTTGGCGTTCTCAGCCGCTATCACACTGGCTATCTACTGGCGAGCCGCCGGGCTGCCACTCTATCATGATGATAATCATACCTGTTAAACCTCAAGGGGGTTGAGACCATGAGCACAGCCTTTGATGACTTGCTGTCCCGGTTGCGGCAGCCTGAAACAGCCATGACCCTGCTTGATGATTGGAACCGTCTGCAGACGGTTGTTATCGAGGAAATTCTCGCCCTGCAAGCCATTCCGGCGCCCACATTTGAAGAGAAAGAGCGTGCCGCCTATACGGAAACGCGCTTCAGGCAGGTTGGTCTAGACTCGGTGGGCACTGATACGGTTGGGAATGTCTATGCGAGGCTTCCCGGAAAGGCCCCTTCCCTTCCGGCTGTGCTGGTCAGCGCCCATCTTGACACTGTGTTTCCTCGTGAAACCGACCTGACGATCCGCCGGGATGAAGCACATGGGCGGATTTACGGGCCAGGGATCGGCGATAACTGCGCCGGGCTGGCGGCGTTGATCTGCCTGGCATCGCGGATGGTCAAAAACGGCTATCGACCGCCGGGTGACATCTGGTGGGTAGCTACCGTTGGGGAGGAAGGGCTGGGCGACCTGCGGGGCATCCGTGAAGCTGTTGCCCGCCTCCGCGATAAGCTGGGGGTGGCTGTCATCATCGAGGGCACCGGGCTAGGGACAGTGTACAACGCTGGCCTGGGGGTCAAGCGGCTTAAAGTGACCATTGATGGGCCCGGGGGACACAGCTGGCACAGGCGGGAGTCTCCCAGCGCCATCCACCAGCTTGTTACACTGGGCGCTGCACTGGTAACAGGGGTGGATCTTTCCGGCAGACCGGCGCGGTCGCTGAATATCGGCATCATCGAGGGGGGGACATCGATTAACACCCGCGCAGCACACGCGCAGATGGGAATCGATCTGCGGTCAGTAGATGCCAACGCCCTTCTTGGATTGGAAAAGCAGGTCAGAGCCATCATTGACCAGCATGCCCATGAGCCGGCCCTGTCACTCGGCACGTCGGTCGTCAGCGACCGGCCCAGTGCAACCCTGTCACCAGACCACCCGCTGGTGCTGGCGGCGCTGGGCGCGATTGATGCCTTTGGTTTCCCGTCAGCCACGCTTTCACGCGGATCAACGGACGCAAATATCACCCTGCATACCCGCATACCAAGCGTTTGCATCGGCATAACAACCGGCGGCAAGGCGCATACCACTGACGAGTACATCGATATCGATCCAGTCGCTACCGGTATGAAACAGCTCAGCCTGCTGACCCTGTTGGCCTGTGACCATGTCAGCGACTGGCGAAACTGGCAGGAACAGGCCGACAATTATCAGGAAGACCTGGAGCGCCCATGACCACTATCCAGGTAGGAACGGCGAGAGCATCCGCTGGACAGATCATCTATGGCTGGCTGGACGGTGTTACCCTACCAACCGGAGGAAAAGACCGCTTTCCGGTTATTGTCGCTCAGGGAGATCGAGGGAACGGCCCGATCCTATGGGTGACGGCCAGCATACATGGCGGGGAGCATACCGGGCTGGTGGTTGCCCAGAGGCTGGTCACCAAAGAACTTGTCAGCCGGTTGAACGGCACGCTGGTGGTGATCCCAACCCTGAACCCTGCCGGGCTGCGCACCAAGGAACGCAGCCCCTATTACTTCAGCAGCGACCCCAACCGGTCGTTCCCCGAGCCACGCCAGAACGGGCAGCAGCCCGGCCACAACAGCGGCGAGACAATCAGTGAGCTGGAAGCGGCTTACCAACGCATCTACCAGGCAATCAGCGCCAGCGGCGCCGACCTGCTGCTTGACCTGCACAATGCGCAGATTGGCTCGCTGCCAATGGTTTTCCGTGACCCGGTGTTCTACCAGCGAGGGCGAGGGAACGGCCTGAACCGGCAGGAAGCCACCGCCCTGCAGGCCCGATTGGGCGCCTTGCTCGAATCAATGGGTTTTTCAATCATTAACGAGTTTGCTGCCGAAAGCTATGTTGATAAACGCCTCCACCGATCGGTGAGCGGCGCAGTGCTGAACGGAATCGGCATCCCGGCGGTAACTGTGGAACTGGGATCATGGATGCATGTCGATCCAGGCGTGGCAGAAGCCGCCCTGTCCGGTATTCGGAACGCGATGCGCTGGGCCGGGATGCTGGATGATGCACCGGAACCGGTCACCGGAATCCCGGTGATCTGCCCACCCTACCCTGTGCGGCGGCATGTCTATCCATATGCCCCGCAGGCAGGCATCGTCCACCACCTGATCCGGCCTGGAGAACCCGTGAGGAAGGGGCAGCCGATCCTGAAGATGGCCGACATCCACGGGCGACCGGTTGGTGAAAACCCCAATGGCACGCTCTACAGCGAATATGAAGGCTACGTGATAGCCTGGCAGCATGGAGTGGTGCGCTACCAGGGTGAGCCAATCATGGTGCTGGCGATCCGGGATGATGCGGAACTGGTTCGACCATACCCTTACTGATTGCGCTGAGCAACAGCACCACTACGTGGTATCCCGCGCCGGATATGGTATGCTGGTGTGGTGATTTGTTAAATAAGGTGACCAGATGCGATTCACAACACCGCTAGCACTCTTGGGACTGCTGGCGCTTCCCTATTTTATCTGGCTGGGTTGGCCGCGCAGCACCTGGGCGCGGGCCCGCTCCATTGCCGCCACATTCCTCAGGGCATTGATCGTCATCCTGCTGGTTTTCGGGCTGGCAGGGCTGCATGTCGTCAAAGCTTCTGATACGCTGGCGGTTGTCTTTCTGATCGATGCATCTGACTCCATGCCCGCCACAGCCGTTGAAGCTGCCCGTCAGTATGTTGCCAGCAGCATTGAGGAAATGCGCCCCCAGGATCAGGCCGCCATCGTTGTGTTTGGTTCAGATGCACTGGTTGAGCGCCCGATGTCCGCCGTCCGCGAAGTTGGCCCGCTTGAGTCTGATGTCTTACCCCTCAATACCGACCTGGCAGAGGCGATCCGGCTGGGCATGGCGCTCTACCCGCCCGGGGCTGCCCGCCGGATGGTGATCCTCTCAGATGGGCTGGTGACGGCAGGCGACGCAACGCAGGCCGCCCGGCTGGCCGCCGCAGCAGGGGTTGAGATCTTTGTTATCCCCTTCGCCGAGGAACTGGGTAGCGAAGTGCTTGTCACCGATGTGTCGCTGCCGGGCCGCCTGAACGAAGGACAGGTATTTGACCTGACCGTGACCATCGAGAGCAGCCTGGAAACCCTGGTGCTGCTGCGCGTTATTGATAATGAGACAATTGCTGTCGAGGAGACGGTCGCGCTGGTTGAGGGCGTGAATCGGTTTGCCTTCACGCTGACCGCCGGGGAAACCGGCCTTGCATCTTACCGCGTGCAGGTTGTCCCGGCAGGTGAAGACTCCTTTTACCAGAATAACGAACTCAGCGGATTTACCCAGGTGGTCGGGCCGCCGCGCATTTTGCTGGTCAGCGATGACGAAGCTGAAACGGTCAACCTTGAGGCCGCGCTGCTCTCTCAGGACCTGCTGGTTGACCGGATTGACGGGATCAGCTTCCCAGCGGATCTGGCAACGCTGTCAGGTTACCAGAGCGTGGTGATGGCCAATATCCCGGCACGGGTCCTGGGGCCGCGTAAAATGGAGCTGATTCAGAGCTACGTGCGCGACCTGGGCGGCGGGCTGGTGGTCATCGGCGGCCCGAATGCATTTGGCCCCGGCGGGTACTTCCAGACGCCGCTGGAGGAGACCCTGCCGGTTGAGATGCAGCTCAGGGACCAGGAGCGCCTGCCGCAGCTTGCCGTGGTCTATGTGATCGACCGGTCAGGCTCAATGGCCGACTACAGCCCCGGCGGATTCGGCAAACTGGAACTGGCGAAAGAAGCCGTGCTCCGATCGATTCAACTGCTTGGCCCGCTGGACAGGGTCGGTGTGGTAGCCTTTGACACGGAGGCCAGCTGGGTTGTGCCGCTGGGGCCAGCCGACAACAGAGAGCAGATCGGGAGTATGGTCGCAGGATTGCGACCCGGTGGTGGGACCGATATTTATGCGGGCCTGCTGGCTGTATCACGGGTCTTCCCTGATGATCCGAGCAACCTGCGGCATATCGTCCTGCTGACCGACGGCGGCGCGGCGGAGGGCGGCAACCGCGAACTGGTTCAGCAGATGTATGAGGAACACGGGATCACGCTGTCGGTAATAGCCATTACTGCAGAGGGCGAGCAGTATGGGACATTCATTGCCGACCTGCCCGAACTGGCCGGTGGTCGATTCCACCATGCTTACAATGTCGACACCATCCCGGAGATTTTCACCGAGGAAACCATCCTGGCGACCCGCGCCTATATCATCGAGAATGAGTTTTTTCCCTCGCTGACCAGCAGCAGTCCAATCCTGACCGGCATTGAAGGGACACCTTCACTGCTTGGTTATATTGGGTCCAGCATCAAACCGGTTGCCCAGCAGATCCTGGCAACCGACCAGGATGACCCGCTGCTGGCCGCCTGGCAGTACGGGCTGGGACGGGCAGTCGCCTGGACAAGCGACGCGACCGGGCGCTGGGCACAGAACTGGGTGATCTGGGACAGCTATCCCCGCTTCTGGTCGCAGGTCATCCGATGGACAATCACTGAAGGCGTCAACCAGAACGTGGAAGTGCAGGTCATTCAGGAGGGAGAGCAGTTCCGCATCCTGGTGGATGCCATCGCCAATGATGGCAGCTACCTGAACGATCTTGAACTGGTTGCCAGCGTCGTCTCGCCTGACCTCTCAGCGACCCCGCTGGAACTGCAGCAAGTAGCGCCCGGCCGCTATGAAGCGACCTTTAAGCCCGGTGAGGAAGGGGCATATTTTGTACGCATTGCCGGCGCAGGTGATGAAGAGCAGGCAGCTGTTGCCCAGACCTCCGGTTGGGTACTGGCCTATTCCCCGGAATACCGGTCCTTCGAGGGCGATCCGGGCTATCTGGCCTATATTGCTGAACTGACTGGCGGGATAGTTGTCGAGGACCAGCGTGACATTTTTGCCCACACGCTGGACACCCGGCGATCGTCGCAGCCGGTCTGGCCCTGGTTGTTCCTGGCTGCCACGCTGCTGCTCCCCTTCGATATTGCCATCCGGCGGTTGGTGATCTCCCGCTCGGACTGGGTGCAACTGGCTGCCCGGCTGGGCCTGGGGCGCAGCCAGCGCACACAGGCAGTCCTGCCCCGCACCTCGCGCGTTGGGTCGCTGCTGGATGTGAAAGACCGGGTGAAACTGGAACGCCGCGAGACTTACGCCCGGATCAGCCCGACCGACCGGCCTGAAACGCCAGAGCCGGCAGCGCCTTCCCCTCCTGAACCAGCCTCCGGGCCTGCGCCGGGAAGGAAGGCAGTGGAAACACGATCAAGAGCCGCCCAGAGCACAGCAACCAGCCTTCTGGAGAGCAAACGACGGCGGCAGGAAGAGAAGGACAACACTGATGGATGACTATCTGGACTCCAACCGCAGCATGTGGGATGAGTATGCCGAACACCACGTCGAGTCGTCTTTTTACGATGTGGCAGGCTTTAAAAGTGGGCGCAACATCCTGTATAAAACCGAGCTTGAGGAAATCGGCAGCGAGGTGCCGGGAAAATCGCTCCTGCACCTGCAGTGCCATTTCGGGCTGGATACGCTGTCCTGGGCGCAGATGGGCGCATCTCCGGTCATCGGTGTAGACTTTTCTCCGCAGGCAGTCGCCGCCGCCCGCAGGCTGAGCCAGGAAACCGGCATTCCGGCAACTTTTGTCCAGTCTGATATTGCCGGTCTGACTGAACACCTGACCGGTGAGTTCGATGTTGTCTACACCTCATACGGCGTATTATGCTGGCTGCCTGACCTGGCGCCATGGGGGAAGACAATCGGCCACTTCCTCAAGCCCGGCGGCTTTTTCTACATCGTGGAATTCCACCCGTTCTCGTATGTGTTTAACAACGACGAAGGTATAAGCAGCCTGGAAATCAAGTATCCTTATTTCCACAACCCGGAGCCGCTGCGCTTCGACACCGGGGGCTCCTACGCCGCGCCGGATGCCACCATCCAGACCAAAAACAGCTACGAGTGGGTCCACAGCCTGGGGGATATTGTGAATACCCTCATTTCAGCCGGCCTGCGCATCGAATGGCTCCACGAATTTCCGTTCAGTGTATGCAGCCTGCTGCCCTGTATGGAGGAGTTTGAACCCCGCTACTACCGGCTGACCGAGCACGGCCAATCCATCCCGCTGATGTTTTCCATCAAAGCGTCAAAACCATAAACACCGAGACGATCATGGTCATTCAATCAGACAAAGAACTGCAAGCATTGAAACGCATCGGGCAGATTGTGGCCATCACCCTGGCAGAAATGCGCGAGCAGGTCAAGCCGGGCATCACAACAGGAGAGCTGGACGCAATCGGGGCGCGCATCCTGGCACAGCACGGGTCTGTATCTGCCCCAATCGCAGTATACGATTTTCCGGGGGCAACCTGTATCAGCCTGAACAATGAGGCAGCTCATGGCATCCCCGGCAGCCGGGTCATCGAGCCGGGCGACCTGGTGAACATTGACGTGTCAGCAGCCCTGGACGGTTATTTTGCCGACACAGCCGCGTCGATCCCCGTCCCGCCGGTCTCAGATCTCAAACAGCGACTGTGCGACTGCGCGCTGGAAGCCCAGCAGAATGCCTTCGCGGTTGCCCGCGCCGGAAACAAACTCAGCGATATCGGCAGAGCCGTTGAGATGACCGCCACCCGCTGCGGTTTCAGCGTGATCCGTGAGCTGCCCGGTCACGCCATTGGCCGGACGCTCCATGAAAAGCCCACCGTTTTAAACTTCTATCACCCAACTTCTGACCGGTATGTCCTGCCCAAAGGGCTGGTGATCACCATTGAGCCGTTCCTGACCACCGGCGCCAGGCATATCAAAGAGGCCAAAGATGGCTGGACCCTGCTGACAACCGACAACAGCCTTGCCGCGCAGTATGAGCACACCATTGTCATCACTGAGGGTAAGCCGCTGATCCTGACGGCTTGTGAATAACTGAAGTGTCCCGCCGGATAGCGGTTTTCGACCGGGTGCGATACGATCTCCCCCGGTCTATTCAGCGCCCAAACAGGAACATTATGCCAGACATCCTCGTTTACCAGATAATAGCACAGTCGATTGAACAGATCCCGACCACTGCAAAAACAATGGATGAGGCAACTCTCCAGACCGGGCACGGGATATACAGCGTTTTCCGGCTGTATCCGGGCACGCGCGTGCTGCGGCTGGATCATCACCTGAGCCGGATGCGGCGCTCGGCTGAAGCGCTCGATACCCCCTTCCCCCTGAGCAATGAATGGCTGCGAGAAGCAACACGGAGCGCAGTAGAGCAGGCAGGAATCGACCTGCCACGCATACGACTTACCGTGCCATTTTCCAACCCGGAATCAGTGATCGTCGCGATAGAGCCATTCAACCCGCCCTCAGCTGGCGTCACCGCTGAAGGCGTCCGGGTGGCGCTGTGCCAGGGTCGACGGGAAAGACCAACTGCAAAGGATTCGCGATTTATTGAAACGCGATCACAGCTTAAAGCCAATCACGCCAATGTCTATGAACTGCTGCTGGTGGATAAGGGCTATATCCTCGAAGGCGCCAGCAGCAATTTCTATGCAATCCTGGAGGGTCGTCTGCATACCGCCAACACCGGGATGCTGGAAGGGATCGCCCGGAGCATTGTGCTCTCTGTAGCCCCTGCTATCCTGCCGGTAGAACTGACTCCCGTTCACATCGACCAGCTCCCCCAGGTGACTGAGGCCATGATTACCAGCGCCTCACGCGGGGTGCTGCCTGTTGTGGAAATTGACGGCAACCCACTGGGGAATGGCAAGCCCGGGTCTTTCACCGATAAAATCCGCAGCGCCTATGATGCGCTTGTCGAGCAGGAATTGGAAACACTGTAGTCAAATAACCCCAGACAGAAAGGAATATTCGATGACCGATACGGGTAAGACATTCTTGCGATTAACAACTTATCCCTACCTGGAGGAATCTGACCAATCGAAGGGCCTCCCACAGCCGCCGCTGGTTGAAACTCCTGACCCCTCCTGGAGTGTCATTGACCTGCCCGCCCCAGACGCGTTAAGCGTGCCAGATGTGATGCTGCGTAAACTCATCGAGGATCGGCGCACACTCCGGTCATATACCAACACACCTCTTACACCTGAAGAACTCTCGTATTTGCTGTGGTGTACGCAGGGTGTGAAAGAAATAACCAGACGCCCGGCAACGCTGCGCACCGTGCCCTCAGCCGGGGCGCGCCATGCCTTTGAAACCTACCTGCTCATCAACAACGTGACCGGGTTTGCGCCGGGGCTGTACTTCTTTATCGCCGACCAGCACAAACTGGCCCTCGTGAGCAGCGAAGCCGACATTGCTGACCGGATCACCGCCGCTGCGCTGTCCCAGGACCAGGTCAAAACCAGCGCCGTGACCTTCATCTGGCTGGCAGTCGCCTACCGGATGACCTGGCGTTACACCGAGCGCGGTTATCGCTACCTGTTTATGGATGCCGGGCATGTTGGCCAGAACCTGTGCCTGGCGGCAGAATCAATTGACTGCGGTGTCTGCCCGATCGGGGCATATCTCGATGATGAAATCAACGAGATGCTGAATGCCGATGGTGAAAACCGATTTGTGATCTATATGGGAACGGTCGGCAAGCGCAGCTAACATATCTGGGGTAAAAAATGGATGCATCTGACCTGAACGTGTTTTTCCGGCCCAAAGGCGTGGCCGTGATCGGCGCATCGCGCATCCCGGGTAAGCTGGGATATGGTGTGGTCAACAACCTGATCGAGCACCGCTACAACGGGCCCATCTATCCTGTCAACCCCGGTGCAGATAAGATATTGGGTCAGCCTGCTTTTGCCTCGATTCAGGATGTGCCCAATCCCCTTGATCTGGCCGTGATTGTCGTCCCGGCAGCCGCAGTTGCCGGTGAACTCGAAGCCTGCGGGCAGCGGGGCGTGAAATCGGTCATCATCATCTCCGGTGGATTCCGGGAGATCGGCCCGGAAGGAGCAGAGCGCGAGGAACAGATCAAAGCGATTGCCAGCCGGTACAGGATAGCCGTTCTGGGGCCAAACTGCATCGGGACTATCGACACACATACCCCGCTCAACACGACATTTGTGACCGGTATTCCCAATCCGGGCCATATTGCCCTGGTTTCTCAGTCGGGGGCCATCGCCGCCGCCCTGATTGACTGGGCGCGGGGCGCAGGTGTGGGATTCAGCCGGATTGTGAGCCTGGGCAACGAAACATGCATCACCGAAGCGGATATGCTGGTGGCCATCGCACAGGACGAACGCACCGAGGTCATTACCGCCTATATTGAAGGCGTATCGGATGGGCGGACATTTCTGGATGTCGCATCAGCCATCGCAAGAGAGCGCCCGATTATTGCCCTGAAGGTAGGACGCAGCAGCAGCGCGATGAAAGCAGTCGCCAGCCACACCGGAGCGCTGGCGGGATCGGAAGCCGCCTACAACGCTGCCTTTCACCGGGCTGGCGTGCTGCGAGCCGATAAACTGGAAGAAATGCTGGACTGGGCGCGCGCGCTGGCCTGGCAGCCTCTGCCCAGGGGAAACCGGGTTGGCATACTCACCAACGCCGGAGGCCCAGGTATCATGGCACTGGATGCGCTCGAATCCTATGGTATGCAGCTTGCACCACTTTCTCCGGAGACAAAAACCTACCTGAAGAAGCGGGTTCCAGCAGCCGCCAGCGTGGGAAACCCGGTGGATGTGCTGGCTGGCTCCGGGCCGGCAACCTATGCGCTGTGTCTGGATGCGCTGCTGGCCGATGAAACGGTTGATGCCGTAGTGGTGATCGCCGCGCCACAGGACTGGTTTGCCCCGGTCAGCCTGGCAGAAGTGGTTGGCGAGGTAGGGAACAGCCAGCTTGGACGGCGAAAGCCGATTCTGGCAGCGATCATGGGACTGGCTTCTACCAGCGATGCAACACAGGTGCTGCACCGGCGGCGGATCCCGAACTTTGCATTCCCGGAACGGGTCGGGAGCACGCTGGGCGCCATGTGGCAGCGCAAACAATGGCTGGATAGCCTGGACACGGAAGAGAAGCTGGCTGATCGCCCAACCCCGGATCGGGCAGCTGCCAGAGCCATTATTACCGGTTACCGGGGATGGCTGCCGGATGCCCCGCGCGATGCGCTGCTGAATGCGTACTCTATACCCATTCCACCGGCAGGCCTTGCGCATGATGGCAAAGACGCGGTCAGACTGGCCGAGGAGATCGGCTACCCGGTCGCCGTCAAGCTCTCTGCATCCAGGCTCACTCATAAATCAGACCTGGGTGGCGTGGCGCTGGATATCAGGGACGAGACAGGCTTGCAGGCAGCCATCACAGCCATGGAGGAGCAGGTCGCCCGGTTCCAGGCCAGCGGGCAGGATATTGGCACAGTGGAAGGCTTTACCGTCCAGCGGATGGAAGATGGACAGGTTGAACTGATTGTTGGCGCAGTGCGCGATACGCAGTTTGGCCCACTGGTAATGGCTGGACTGGGCGGCACACTCGTCGAACTGAGGGGAGATGTTGCCTTTGCGCTGGCGCCGCTGTCCCGCCAGCAGGCAGATGACCTGCTGGACAGGACACACGCCGGGCGCCTTTTAGACGGGTACAGGGGAAATGAGCCTGCCGACCGGGAGGCAGCCATTGACGTGATCCTGAAATTGTCCCAGGCTGCGGTGGACTTCCCCGACATTGCGGAGATTGAAATCAACCCGCTGATCGTCAAAGGGAAGGGAGAGGGCGCAACCGCAGTGGACACCCGCATCCGGGTCACGCCCCAGGACGGTTAGAAAACCTCCAGGAATGGTCAGGCCATTCCTCTGCGCTATCAGTGCTTTGACAAATCGACCAGCAGCGACTGCGTCGGATAGGGCATTTCGATCTGCTCTTCGGCAAAGCGCTGCAGCAGGTCAAAATAGATCGCCTGCTGGGCATCCATATAGAAGGTGAAATCCGGGTTGAGCAGGGTATAAACCACCTCATAGTCCAGGGTGGATGGTCCCAGCGTCTTGAGGTGGGCGCGCTGAAACCGCAGCCCTTCCTGCGCCTCGACAATTGCCTGGATTATCAAGGGTATCTGCTCCACCTTATCCTGTGGCGTATTGTAGGAAACACCGACGGTAAAAACCCCCCGGCGTTCGTCCATTTTTTTAAAGTTCCGGATTCGGCTTTGCAGCAGATCGGTGTTGGCGAAGACCAGTTCCTCGCCGTTCAAGCTCCGGAGCCGGGTCGTCTTCAGGCCAATATGCTCCACCGTGCCGGTGAACTCACCGACCACAATCGTGTCGCCGATCACAAATGGTTTATCCAGCACAATCGTGAGCGAGGAAAACAGGTCACCCAGAATATTCTGTACCGCCAGCGCAACAGCCACACCGGTGATGCCCAGCCCGGTGATCAGGCTGCTGATCTCGACCCCAATGTTATCAAGTACCAGCAGACCCACCAGCACCCATAACGCCAGCCGCGATATAAAGCTGAGCGCTGTATAGGCGGTCGCGCCGCTTACCTCATCTTTTGCCCTGTCGCGAACATAGTTGACCAGGATGTAGTTGATCACCTGGCTGGCCCACAAGGCCGCCTGCGCCAGCAAAGCAATGACAGCGACTGTCCTCAGAATGGATGAGACTTTATCTGGCAAGACAAGAAGCTGGGAGCCAATGTACAGGGCTACCAGGATTACCAGCAGGTTCTTGGTATTATCCAGCATGTTGACAACCAGATCGTCAGCCTGGAATTTGGTGCGCTCACTTATGCGTCTCAGCCGTTTGATCACCACCCGCTGGATCAACCAGGCCGCCAGCCCAATCAGTATGACAATTGCAACCACGCTGAACCACTGGATCAGGCTGTTGTCCAGTATGTCTGTTTGAAGAAAAGTCATCGTGATGCGATCTCCCTCTTGTATTTCCCGGCTGAGCCACGAATCCAGCCAAAGTATCGGTGGATTCGCTGGCTGTTACCTTTCTATGATACCGCATCCCCCACCTGCTGCCAGCGTCAGGTGGTTGCGATCAGGTAGGGGTTGTTCTATAGTTTCCGGATATAGCCGACTGAAGGAGGCTGCTCTATGCCTGAGAATAACTCATTGCTGGTGAAACCCGTCGCAGATTACGAAACCCTTGATCTCACCCGCCTCCTGAACATGGTATATATGGACATGGAGAACCAGATTTCCAGGGCGGATACCAAGGCGCAGATCATCCTGAGCGCAAACGCCATTCTCCTGGCGATTTTTGCCAACACCCGGCGGGGATTCAGCTTCAGCAGTATCTCCGTGCTGGCAGGAAAAGATATCCTGGCCATTATCATGACACTGGTCCTGCTGATCCTCCTGATTCTCTCGGTCTATTTTGCCGTCTCAGCTACTTTCCCTCGAAAAGGAACCCACAGCACACATATCAGCCTGGCCTTCTCACAGCATATTGCCTCGCTGTCGCCTGAAGGGTATGTGGACCTGTTCATGAATACATCGCTCCAGGAAATGAAGCGCATGGTCATCCACCAGATTCATGCCAAAGCCGGGGTTGTGACCGCCAAATTCAGGGCAGTCTCACGCAGCATCGTGTTTTTCATGCTGGCGATTACGCTCTGGGCTGTCTCGGAGATTGTGATCTCGTTTCTATAGCACCGGCTGCTGTTCCAACCGCTTAACGACGCCGTCCAAAATACAGCAGCCGCCGCTTTGGCGCAGCCTCACGCGCGGCCCGCTCCCGGTGGGTGATCGTGCTGCCCCGGTGGTAGACCCACCATTCCAGGACCAGGATCACCAGCGCGAGCAGGGCCAACCAGGGCCACAATTCACGCTGACCATACTCGTCTTCCGGCGCCACGTCGCCAATCTCAAGCTGCCCGATCAGGACCGAGCCCCGTGGGGCAATATCGCTTTCAAACGGGGAAAACAGGTTCACAGCAAAACTACCCCGGGTGGTTGTTTGTCCCCCAGCCAGCAGTTCTACCGTGTAAAAGCCGGGCTGAATCGTTCGAGTGAAGGTCAGGGCGTCGGCTGTGGCAGAATAGGACTCGCGCGTCCCATCTGGCAGCGTCACCCGGTAGCCGGTCGTGGAGCCCTGCGGGCGGATGATCACCGGGTCGCCGGGTTGAAGCCTCTCTGCAGCCTGAAATGGCCGGGCGGGGGCATACCATTCCAGCAGGTTGGCCATCAGGATGGGGAAAGCGATTTGAAGGGGAAGGTCGGAGTTGTGCAGGTCAAAGGTCAGGATCGCCACCTGCCTGCTGCCTTCGGTCCCTGCCAGCAGAAGGGGGCCCCCTTCTGCTTCGGCCATGACCCGCGCCCAGCCTCCCACCTGCACCTGCCGGGCCTCCAGAATGGC